>CAIYCP010000063.1 GCA_903924715.1 uncultured beta proteobacterium | reverse complement strand
CCAGTCAAATTGTGCTTGGTACATAGCAGTCTCCTGAGCCGCCCAGCTCAGAGACTGAGTCGGACTTGGTGATAATGGCGAGGTTGAAGTGTAAGCACTTTTGCCACTGACCATACGCTTTCACTCTAGCAGGCGGCCGCAGCGTGTGGAATACACACAATATTCCATATTATGGACTTGTTCGTCAAGTAAGATACGACTGAGCATCGCGTCATCGCTTAGGATATCAGTCGCACTCGCCCCTCGTTTTCGTATCGCCCATCACCTGGATTCGCCCAATGCAGCAGCAAGTCTTGAACAACCACCCAATCATTGAACGCGCTCGCACCGCGATTGCACTGAACCGTACACCCGGCTATCACTTTTGTGGCAATTTCTTTAACCTGCTCTACGACGATGTGGATCGCCAGCATTCAGTGGTGCACATCGACTCTGCTGCGCAGTGCTCAGATCAAGATGGTCAGATGAGTCTGACTGCGTTTGCAATGCTGGCAGATATGGGCTTAGCAACTGGGATTCGATTTGGTCTAGATAAAACGACTCGGCTTGCCACCGTGTCGATTAGCTTGCAGTTAACCGGAGCGCCAAGGGTTGGGCGCGTGTCGGCATCGAGTCAATCGCAAGGCTTTATTCAAGGTGCGCAAGGTCAACAAGGCTTAAGTCAAACGCGCCTGACAGCGGGTGGCAACTTGGTTTGTATTGGGCAGGGTGCCTTTATGATCTTGCCCGTGCCTGGCGGAAAAATCCTTGATCCAATCCCCTGGGTTGAAACAAAACCGCCTATAAATCCCCCTTTAGATTTATCAACGCTGAGCGAAGACGAGGCTTGGGTGCTCAAGCGTGTTGAGCAGGCTGTGACAAAGTCCACCCAGGACGGTGGAAATTTTGTAGGTCATTTTTTAGGACTCTACCCCGAGGTTAAGGCGACCGGCGCGTATGTGCAGATAGAAAACGGTGCCCATATTGCAAATCGGGTTAAGCACGTTCAAGGTGGGATTGTGCTTGCACTAGGAATGGAAACAGCCGCGGCGGCCTTAGGTGCCGACTGGTTGCTTTCAGGGGTGACGGCGACCTACATCAGTCCTGGTGAGGGTGAAACCATCTCTGCGACGTCAACGATCGTGCATCGCGGGCGAATGACTGCAGTTGTGCGCACGCAAGTGATGAATAGTTCGGGGCGTCAAGCACTTGAAGTTTTAACCACACACGCGAGCAAGGGTTAATAGCGCGCTAAGCCGTGCCTTTGTTTTTCTTAATACTGGGTTCTTTATACCGGTTATAACCCCAAAGATATTGCTCAGGCATCTGGGCAATCATTGATTCCATCTCTTGATTAATGATGGTTGCCGCAGCGGTTAAATCATCAGGTAAAGCGTTCTCGAGTTTTTTGTAATGCAGGGTGTAGCCTTGACCGATACCGTTACGCTTCGCGCCCAGGATAAAGATTGTGGCCCCAGACAGTTTTTGCAATCGTTGAACCAAAGTCATCGTATACGCAGGCTTACCAAAAAATGGTGCCCAAACGCCTTCGCCCTCTGGGGGGACTTGGTCGGGCAAGATCCCAATGGTATGGCCGCGTAACAAAGTCTTTACTAACGTGCGCACGCCTGATTGATTGGCCGGTGCCATGGTGAGCTGCTCGCGCGAGCGCATTTTGATGATCCAGTCTTGTAGCCATTCAAGATGAGGTGGTTTGAAGAGCACAGTCGAGCGATACCGGCTGCTATAGACCGGCCCGAGTAACTCAAAACACCCAGCATGCGGCGAAAGTAAGATCACTCCCTTGCCGAGCGCGAGCGCGTCGTCAAATTGCTGCCAGTTATCGCATGCAAGTTTGGTATTTAAAAATGCCTTATCACGCCGAGTCCACCAAAAAGGCATCTCATAAATCAACTGCCCCGCGTGAAGCATCGCCGCGCGCGCAGCTTTTTCTGTCGACTCTGGAAACGCTAATTTAAGATTTTTAGCCGCCCGCTGCTTATACCGCCCT
>CAIYCP010000062.1 GCA_903924715.1 uncultured beta proteobacterium | reverse complement strand
CGGCGCCCGCACTCGCTAGCCACGAGGCGCTAGCGTTTGCTGTCGCCGCGTTGTTGCTCTGTGAAACCGCGGCCGTGTCGGATGACGACCCGTGGGCGCGCACAGACGGTTGGCGTTTGAATGGTTTATATCGGCGTGCGTTCAGCTGGGCGGACCAAGAAGGTTCCCGTAGTTGTGTGTTGCATCGCAAGGGCATCGACCAAGTGCTTGAAATGGACGGCGAGCGCTACGCATTTGGTTGGCGCTTGGCCAAGGATAACAATACCGCAGCCGTGAACATTGAACTGACGTTGGGTCGTTTGGCTGTCACCGGCACCGTGGTGCGACGAGGCGAGCGCTTTGATGTGTTTGCGTCGGGCGCAATGACTCCACTTGTACTGAAAGACCCACTGACGCACGCGACGGACGGACAGTCTGAGCCGGCGGGAGGCTTGACTGCACCGATGCCTGGCAAGGTGATTGCCGTGCAGGTCGCGGTGGGTGACAAGGTTAAGCGCGGGCAGGCTTTACTGGTGATGGAGGCCATGAAAATGGAACACACCATTGCGGCACCGGGTGAGGGTACGGTCAAAGAATTGCTTTACGGTGTTGGTGATCAAGTGGCGGAGGGTGCAGCGCTAATTACCCTAGAGTGATTAGGGTTTTGATCCGGTTGGTGATTGGTGATTGGTGATTGGTGAGGGACGACACACCACCTTAAAGCGTCGACTCTCAATAAGCGCTTTATGCGCAAATAAAGATGTCAGTTACATGAAAAGGTGGCACTTGGAAATAAATTTAATTGCCGGACTTGTCGGCGTAAAGTTTTTGGCGTAGAGTCAAACTACTTGGTCGGGTGCCCCCTGCCCCGGCCAGCAACAGGAGCCCGTCTTTATGTTTGACATTCTGGTTTACCTGTTCGAGAACTACTACACCCCCGAGGCCTGTCCGTCGGCGGATGTGTTGGCCAAGCGCCTTGCTGCGGCCGGCTTTGAGCACACCGATATTGATGATGCGCTGGGTTGGTTGGTGGGTTTAGCTGAAACCACTGCACAGTGCGTTGAACTGTCGCAGACACCGGGTAGTGGCACGCGTGTGTACGCTGACTTCGAGCAGCAACACCTCGATCCTGAAGCGATTGGCTTTATCACATTTCTCGAAGCGACCGAAGCCCTGTCGCCCGCGCTGCGCGAAATCGTGATCGACCGCGCTCTAGCCACCACCGAGGGTTCGGTGTCTTTGCAAAAAATCAAAATCATCGCGCTGATGGTGCTCTGGAGCCAAGAATCCGAGGTCGATCACCTGATCCTTGAAGAATTATTGCGCGACGACGACGATCGGCTTCTGCACTAAGCTTGTTGCGCACGGCATCGCCCTATGTGGGTCGTTTTGCACCAAGCCCGAGTGGGCCGCTTCACGCGGGCTCGCTCGTGGCGGCCTTGGCGAGCTTTTTAGATGCGCGCGCCCAGCGGGGGCAGTGGCTGGTCAGAATCGAAGACTTGGACACACCCAGAACGGTGGCGGGGGCCGCTGAGCTGATTTTGCAGCAATTGTCGAGTTTGGGTATGCACTGGGATCGCGAGGTGACCTATCAGTCGCAGCGCCTGGGTCTTTATCAACAAGCCTTTGACACTCTTTTAGCTGCGAAGCACGTTTATGCCTGCGGTTGCACCAGGCGTGAAATTGCTGATTCGGTCTTGACCCGGCCCGAGGCGAGTGCTCACTCAGAGCGTCCCTACACGGGTACGTGCCGCGCAGGTGCACCCGTTGGGCGTCAGGCGTACTCTTGGCGTCTGCGGGTACCAGAGGGGACGGTATGCTT
>CAIYCP010000061.1 GCA_903924715.1 uncultured beta proteobacterium | reverse complement strand
CTCGCAAAGTAGCCGATCGCGTGATCTTCATGGATCAAGGTGAGATCATTGAACAAAATACGCCCGATGCGTTCTTCGATCATCCACAAAATGATCGGACCAAGCTGTTCTTAAGCCAAATCATCCACTGAGACAACCATGTTAAGACGAAAAGAACGCCCTCAAATAAATGTGTTTGAGGGTGTGATGCTGGCTTTTTTATTCTTGATGATGCAAGTGCCTTTCGCGAGGGCGCAACCCGGACAGGTTGCGTCTGAGTTTCCAGCGAAACCCTTGCGCTTTGTTGTGCCTTACCCGCCAGGCGGGCCGCTTGATGTGATGGCGCGCGTCTTGGCTGAAAAGGTGAAGGTCAGCCTAGGCCAGGCTGTCGTGGTTGAGAATAAACCAGGTGCGGGTGGCAACATTGGCGCTGACTTAATCGCTAAGGCGCAGCCAGACGGCTACACCCTGGTGATGGGTGCTGTGGCAACGCATGCCATTAATCCGTGGCTGTTTGCTTCGATTCCGTATGATTCGGTCAAGGATTTTGTGCCGATTGCATTAGTGGCTTCTGTGCCAAATGTGCTGTTGATCAATCTCGAGTTTGGCGAAAAAAATAATATTCAGACCGTTCAAGAGCTTGTGGCGTATGCGCGCAAAAATCCGGGGCAGTTGAATTATGGTTCAGGTGGTTCGGGCAGCGCGGGTCATTTGGCAGGTGCGCTTTTGAGTGCGCGTGCCAATATTAATATGGTGCACATCCCTTACCAGGGCGCCGCGCCTGCGCAGTTGGCGTTACTCTCGGGCCAGTCGAATTTGATGTTTGATAATCTGGCCGCCGCAGCAAATTTAATTCGTGAAAAAAAAGTGAAGGCACTGGCTGTGACGACACAAGCGCGTTCTGGCTTGTTGCCTGAGTTACCGACGATGCAAGAAGCGGGTATCCAGCCTTTTGATATTGGGACTTGGTTCGGTGTCTTTACCTCGGCAGGTACTCCCAAGGCGGTCATTGAAAAGTTGCACGCTGCGTATGCAGCCGCGTTGTCTGAGTCTGACGTAAAAGAGCGGTTAAAGATCATGGGGTCTGAGGCCGCCGTGATGACGGCTGCGCAATTTACGTCATTTGTTGCGCAAGAGCGTGCAAAATATCAAGAGGTGGTTAAGCTCTCGGGCGCTCAGGCCAATTGATGACGGCAGTGGCCATGTGTTGTTGCCTGGGCCAATAGCACGTGCAATGAAAGTGTGGCCGCAGTGCTAGGTGGATTGTTTTTGCCTTAACGTTTCGCCGGCCTGAGGAGGCAAGCGCCAGAAAGCAAAACTTGGTAAGGCACAGAGCACGCCGATGACTAAAAACCCCACGACAACATCAGCTGCGATCAGCGTGGTCGAACCGCGCCACAACATACTAAGATGCAGGGCTTCGGCGGCAACACCCACCCCGAGGCTCACACCAAGTTGTTGCCCGATCGCGGCAAAACTGCTCGCACGACTCATGCTGGATTGAGAGATGTCCGCGTAGGCGAGTGTATTGATCGCGGTGAATTGCAGCGAACGAAAAAATCCGCCAAACAGTAAAACAGCGATCATGACGACAGCAGGTGTTGAGGCGGTAAACAACGCGCAACAACCCAGGCTGAGCCCGGTGAACACGGCGTTGATGGTGAGCACGCGTCGATAGCCCCAACGGTTGAGGATGCGCGGCGCTGCCATTTTCATGGCCATCGCACCGATCGCTCCTGAAAAGGTAATCAGACCCGCTGACAGCGCGCTGAGCCCAAAGCCAATCTGCAGCATTAAGGCGAGCAAGTAAGGGACTGCGCCCACGCCAAATCGGCAGAGATTGCCCGCAACGGTTGATACCCTGAACGTATGAATCTTGAGTAAAGATAAATCTAATATTGGATTGGCATGGCGTTTTGAGTGCCAGTAATACAGTGCCCCTGAAATGAGGCCCGTGGCAATGAGCGCGAGAGAGATCCCGAGCGAAGGCCCACCTTGCCCCAGAGACTCAAAGCCACCTACCAGGGCGGCCATACACAGCGCGCTGAGCAAAAAGCCCAGCCAGTCTAGGGGGTGAGATTGCTGGTCATCGGGTAATTCGCGAACAAAACGCAGAATCATCCAAATCCCCAAAATGCCAATCGGCAGATTAATTAAAAAAATCCAGTGCCACGAGGCGTAGGTCACCAACAGCCCCCCCAGAGGCGGGCCCGCCATCGGACCGATCAGGGCGGGCATCGATAAAAAGGCCATTGCCTTGAGTAGTTCGTGCTTGGGAATGGTCCGAAGCAGAATAATGCGCCCTACCGGAACCATCATGGCGCCCCCGATCCCTTGCACGATGCGCGATAAGACAAGCTGGGTGAGGGATGCCGACAGGGCACAGGTTAAAGAACTTAGCGTAAACAAGGCGATCGCGGCAATAAAGACGCGCCGAGCGCCGTAGCGGTCGGCCGCCCAGCCGCTAATGGGTACAAACACCGCAACGGCCAGCAAATACGAGGTGATCGCAATATTTAGGCGAACAGGATCTGCGTTCAAATCAGCTGCCATGGTAGGCAAGGCGGTTGTCACCACGGTTGAGTCGAGCATCTGCATTAAAAGGGCGCAACCGACGATAAAAGGCAGCATCCTTTCGGGTTTGGCCGAGTTTGGAGGAGGGGGTGAGGCGGTTTTGGGGTGGTGCAGGCCAGGTGAGGCAGTCGACATCTTGGTAATCTAGGGGGGGCAAGGCACTAAGAATCAGGGGTCAGGCTCTACAGTACACTAAGCGTCAATTTAATTTTTTTGCAAAAACGCCATGGCTGATCAATACACTTCAGAAATTACCCAATTTCTACAGGCTTATAAAGACAAGCATGCTGACGTTGAACAACGTCAGCGCGATGGGCGTGCCCGCTTGTGGGATAAGCCCCAAGATCCTGAATTGGTCGACGGATTTAAGCAGGCGCGCGTGCGCCAAAACCCTTACGTATATCAAAATAACTAGTTTTCATGGTTTCGACTCAAGTTTCAGGCGATAGTCTGAATGCGCTCGTAACGCCTTCGATTGATACAACGCCCGACGTCATCGATGCCGTCGCATTGGCACGGCTGTATGGCGAGCCTCTGTTTTCGCTGCCCACAGACCTGTACATTCCGCCCGATGCGCTTGAGGTGTTTCTCGAAACGTTTCAAGGTCCGCTTGATCTACTGCTCTATTTGATACGCAAGCAAAATTTTAATGTGCTTGATATCCCGATGGCCGAGGTCACGCGACAATATCTGTCGTACGTTGATCAGATTCGCATGCACAATTTAGAGCTCGCTGCCGAATATCTGCTGATGGCGGCGATGCTGATCGAAATTAAAGCGCGCATGTTGTTGCCGGTTAAAAAAACCGATACAGGGCAAGAGGCTGAAGATCCACGTGCCGAGCTTGTGCGTCGCTTGCTTGAATACGAGCAAATGAAGCTCGCAGCCCAAAAGCTCGATGCTTTGCCGCAGCTGGGTCGTGACTTTCAACGGGCACAAGGTTTTGCGGATTTGCGCGTCGAACGTGCGCTACCTCAAGTCAGTGTTGAAGATCTACGCCAGGCTTGGATTGATATTTTGAAGCGTGCCAAATTAAATGCGCATCATCACATCACTCGTGAGCAGTTGTCGGTGCGTGATCACATGACCCATATACTGCGCAGGCTCAATGGCGTACGTTTCATTGAATTTGGCGCGCTCTTTATGGAACGAATTGCCGAAGGCGCACCGGTCGCAGTCATCGTGGTGCATTTTTTGGCACTGCTTGAGCTTGCGCGCGAAACGCTTCTTGAAATTACCCAGGCTGAGCCTTACGCCCCGATTTATGTACGACTGGCCTATACCACTGCTGCCGCTTAGGTCGCGCTAGCTCAGTCCCGGAGAATCAGAATTGAAGGTTGTTCATACCATCCAAGAACTGCGCGACCAATTGCGTGGGCAGTTACGTGTGGCCTTTGTCCCCACCATGGGTAATCTGCACGAAGGTCATCTGGCACTCATGAAGTTGGCGCGCCAGCATGGCGACCCTGTTGTGGCTAGTATCTTTGTCAATCGCTTGCAATTTGCACCCGGCGAAGATTTTGAAAGATACCCACGCACCTTGCAAGACGACATCAAAAAACTTCAACGCGATCGTGATGTCTACGTTTTGTTTGCGCCCGATGAACGCGAGCTTTATCCTGAGCCGCAAAATTATCGCGTGCAGCCTCCACAAGAGCTTGGAGATATCCTCGAAGGTGAACACCGCCCCGGTTTTTTTGGTGGTGTCAGCACAGTTGTTTTAAAACTTTTTTCGTGTGTGCAGCCTGGCGTGGCGGTATTTGGAAAAAAAGACTATCAGCAATTGATGGTCGTGCGCAATATGTGTCGCCAATTTCAGTTGCCCGTTGAAATTTTGGCGCACGAAACGGTTCGTGCTGAGGATGGTCTGGCACTGTCGTCACGCAACGTCTATTTGCAGCCACACGAGCGCACCGAGGCGCCTCAGTTGTATGCCGCATTGCAAGCCGTACAACAGCGACTGCAGGCCGGAGAACGTGATGCGGTCAAGCTTGGACAAGAAGCTTGCGCAGCATTGCAAGCACGGGGCTGGCAAGTGGATTACATTGCGGTTCGACGTCAACGAGACCTCAATAAACCCACGCCTGAGGATCTGGCGGCGGGTGAGCCTCTTGTTGCATTGGCCGCCG
>CAIYCP010000060.1 GCA_903924715.1 uncultured beta proteobacterium | reverse complement strand
CTCTCGCCCGATACCACGGTGCTCAGTGATAACTTTTCAAGCGATCCGACTTCATCAGGTGTGACAAGGGCGGGGCCAATTGAGCTTGACCGAAAAAAGTTTTTGCCTTGATCCAAGGTACGCTGAAATTGATAATCGCGCACCGAGCCATCCATAAAACAAGTGTAGCCTGCCACATAGCCCAAGGCGTCAGCTGCACTCACATTACGCGCCGTCTTATTTAATATGACAGCCAGTTCGCCTTCAAAATCAAATTCGGGCGACAGAGTAGGTTTTTCAAGCAATTCACCATGGGCCACGATCGCGGCCGGAATTTTTACAAAGGTACGCGGAAACTCTGGCAACTTATGACCGGCCTCGGCAGCGTGCGCAGCATAATTTAATCCGATGCAATGCATCGTGACGGGTTCTACAAAAAGCGGCAAATATTGCAAACTGTCTTCGCTGCGATCGGCACCCGTTGCGGTCACAAGCGTGGTGCGCGCAACCTCGATGCCATTCTTTTGAATGAGTTGCAACAAACTCGAATATTCGTGACCGATTCGTGTCGACAGGTCGATCACGTCTCCGTTCGGTTGAATGACGCCATAATAGGCACGTCCATCGACGAGATAACTGGCTAGTTTCATAGTGTGCGTCTCCAAACTAAAAGAAAACAAAAACGGATCACTAAAAGATTAACTTAAATACGACCGTACTGCTCGATATAGGTTCGCTGGCTGAGCACTTATTTTTCAGTGATTTGCCAATCCCGACGAAACGCCTCACGATAACTAAAGCGGTCAGCCGGGTGCACACTCACGGCGAATTCAACCAACTCATCGCGTTCGTCCATATACCGCCTGGCCACCCACAACCCTGCACTGCGTGCAGGCGCGTCAAGCCTTTTAGCTAGCGTAGCAGGTAGCACCATCGCACGAATTTCTTGCTGAACCGCCTTAATTCGGCACGCGAATTGTTCTTCAAGTAGCTGATACAAGGGTTGCGTCATCCGCCCCTTCACACCCGTCAACGACCGAAAACGCGGTGCGACATACACATCAGTCATACAAAGCGGTCGTGGCTGCCCCTCGATATATCTTAGCCCCTGGATATGCAACCAAGTCTCACCCACTGCCGCGCTTAATAGCGTAGCTTGTTCAGGCTTAAGCACATCAACCGATGTATCGGATATTTGCAGAGAAGTTTCCATCGCATACTGACGTAAATCAGTAATGCCTGACATCGTCTGGGTATATTGCGCCGCAGGTGTTCGCGCAACCACGCGACTCCCCACCCCAGGCTGGCGTACCACCAAACCTTGCTGTACCAATTGCTTGACTGCTTCTCGGACGGTAAATCGCGAGACCCCGAACTGCGCGCACAATTCATACTCAGTTGGCAACAGATCGCCCACTGAATATTGATCTGAATGAATTTCATTTAGCAGCGTCTTTGCCAGCTGCACATAACGCGGCCCAGACCCAAAAGATTCAAATTTAGCAAGACTCATATCACCGCGTGTTCGCGCAGAAACGCAATCTGCTTTTCAGAAAACCCAGCTTGCGTGAGCAACGCATCGGTATCAGCGCCCATTGCGGGGGCTGCACGCAGCGGCGCGGGGTCACCACTGCAGCGAATCGGTGTGGCGACACCTAGGATTTCTTTACCCTCGGGAGTACGTGTTGTCACAACACCCTTACGCGCATGTACAAAAGGGTTATCCAGCGCTTGTGCAACATCATAAACCGGTGATGCAGGAACCGTGCCAGCAAATTTTTTCATCCAGTTCTCTGTCGTATCGGTGCAGGTGACGCTATCGATATCGGCATTGAATTGCTCGCGATTCGCGAGACGATTCTTATATGAGCTGTACTCAACTCGGGTCGCCCATTCGGGCTTGCCCAAGGCTGTTGCCAGCACAGGCCAGAATTTCTCTTTATTACACATAATAAAGATCCAACCGTCTTTCGTCTGATAAAGCTGACTCGGTACAAGTGACGGATGGCCTGAGCGGGGTGCGCGTCCCGTCGTGTGCGAACCGTTTAAGTACCAGGTCGCTAAATAGGCAAGGTTATGCATGGCGACATCAAACAAGCTGCAGTCAACATCACGACCCACGCCCGTTTGTCGCGCCCCTAAGACGGCCGATACCAAACCGAGCGCCGCCGTCGTACCGGTCATAAGATCGATGATCGACAAGCCGAAGCGCGAGGGCGGGCCCTCAGGCTCGCCCGTTAATGACAAATAGCCAGCCTCAGCCTGCATCAAGTAGTCATAGCCAGGCCAACTTGCGCGCTCACCATCGCGACCATAGGCCGAGAGATGCACGCACACAATGTCTTTGCGAATGTGCTTGAGGGCCTCATAGGTCAGGCCTAACTTAGCCGGCAAGTCGCCGCGCAAATTATTGAACACCGCATCGGCATGCTCAAGCAGTTTATGCAAAACCTCACGGCCCGACTCTTGCTTCAGATCGAGTCTCACACTCTTCTTGTTGCGATTAAACGCCTGATAAAAATGACTATCGCCAGGGCCGAAATAGTGCGGCCCCACTGCGCGCCCCACATCTCCCCCATCATGTGGGTTTTCTATTTTGATTACCTCAGCACCTAGATCGGCCAAGTGCTGTGTTGAGAAAGGCCCTGCGCCGTATTGCTCGATAGCAAGAATGCGCAGTCCCTGTAAGGGCAAACTCATATTGGATTCCTTGCAATCAACTGTTTAGCGATGATGATGCGCTGCATTTCATTCGTGCCTTCGCCAATCGTCAGCAAGGGTGCATCACGATAAAACCGCTCGACTAGATATTCTTTTGAATACCCATAGCCGCCATGAATTCTCATTGCTTCCATGCTGTTTTCTAAGGCGGATTCAGTGGCAAACAACTTAGCCATGCCAGCTTCCATGTCACAACGTTCTCCACGGTCGTAGGCTTCTGCTGCGCGCATCGTCAGTAAGCGCGAAGCTTCGGTCCGCGTAGCCATGTCGCCTAGCTTCAATTGAATCGCCTGATGCTCACAAATCGGTTTACCAAAGGTTTTGCGCTGCTGAGAGTACTTGACCGCCTCGTCTAACGAAGCTTGCGCAACGCCTACGCCGCGTGCCGCGACATTGATACGACCCAACTCAAGCCCATTCAAAATCATCTGTAAACCCTTACCCTCTTTTCCACCAATCAATTGGCTAGCGGGCACACGACATTGATCAAATACCAGTTCTGCAGAATCAATGCCTTTATAGCCAAGCTTTTCAAGTTTTCGGCTCGCACGAAAGGCCTCACTTTTTTCAACAATGAATAAACTCATTCCTTTATGACGCGGGCTGGCATTCAAATCCGTTTTTACCAGTACGGCAAAACAGTTTCCGTAAATGCCATTCGAAATCCACATCTTGTTGCCATTGATAATGTAGTCATCCCCATCGCGGACAGCGGTCGTACGAATCGCCTGCAAATCTGTCCCACAATCTGGTTCAGTGAGGGCAATACCGCCACGTAATTCGCCTGTTGCGAAACGCGGTAAAAACGCCTGCTTTTGCGCTGCAGTCCCATTGCGCTGCAGTGCGGCAGCCATGATGACATGCGAATTAATAATGCCCGACACCGACATCCAAACCACAGAAATGTGTTCGATGATTTTGGCGTAGGTCACCGTTGACAAACCCAAGCCGCCATACTCTGGGTCAATCAAACATCCAAACAACCCCATCTCTTTCATTTTTTCAACGATTTCTGCCGGGTACTCATCATCGTGCTCTAACTGCCATGCGTACGGTTTGACCTCTTTTTCTAAAAAGCGATCGACCATATCAAGGATGAGTCGTTCTTGGCCTGCGTCCTGGGTGCTCATTTATTTATCTCCGGTGCTGCGGTAAAAGTCAGTCATGATTAATTTGATAGAAGCGTTATGCGATCCGACCCAGACACTGCGCAATGTCTCGCGCCGATCCTTTTTCAAGGCCTAGTACGAGCTGTTCGATTTCTAGGCTACGTGCGGCAGACACCTGTCGCGCTGCGTTGTCACGGTACTTGGTCACAATGTCTTGCGCGGTTAACGGGCGATCTACCGAGCCGCGATTCATGGCCTCGCGTTCGCGAATGATTCGACCGTCTTTCAATTCCACAATCACCTCGCCATCAAAGAATTTTGGAAACCGGCTGTCGGGGTCGACCGCATAATCCGTGATCGCCGCAAGTGCCAAGACCTTAGGATCTGACAAGGCGGGCTCGTCGATATCATCCAGGGTCAAGCGTCCCTTCAACAAGGCCGTACCCACTAAGTAAGGGATGCTGAACTGCGCTTCATACGAGTTTGCAGGGATGCGCTTCGCGTCTTCGGGCTCACATACTGTTTTAACCACCTCCGCGGGCACCAAAACTTTGATACGCTTGATCTGCTCAGCCCTGACACCTTGCTCGTAAATCCGAATCGCTGCATCAATCCCAGCATGGGTGAAGTGACACGCAGGCAAGGGTTTCACCGATACGCGATCAAGCTCCCACACCTGACCAAGATCTTGCGTCGCCAGACTCAGATCGTAGTCATCACGTCCGACCAAATGACTGGCATACAAGCCAAAGCGCCCCTCATAGGCCAGTCGGGTTCCGGTGTACCCATGCCGACCCATGGTGGCAGCCGTCACGCCCGCATAGCCCGCCCAACCTGGATGCATGCGCTTGTTCCAGGCGCCATCATTTAGAAACTCTAAGCTGCCTGCCGCAACAGACAAGGCCACGCCTTGAGCATCCACATATTGCGCAACGTTGAGCCCCAACAACCAGCCTGCCACCATCGTGCAACCAAACGTGCCGATCAAGCCCGTTGGATGAAAACCCACTTGATGAAAACCACCTTTTGCGACCGAACCCAGGCGGGTCGCGATCTCGACCCCCAATACAAATGCGGTTAAGAGCTCAGTGCCACTTTTGTTGTGTTGTGCTGCCATGGCTAAGGCTGTTGGCAGCGTTGAGGTTGTTGCGTGGATCACGCCTTGCGCATGCGTATCGTCATAATCCAAACCATGAATCAAGATACCATTCATCAAAATGGAATTGCGCAAATCCAGGCGCTTATCTGAACCGATCACGATCGAACGACCACCCGCGTTCAATTCGGTCACCGCCGCCATCGCGCGCTTAGAAAAGTCATAGCCATGCGACGCAAGCGCAATGCCGAAAGCGTCTAGCATCAGCAGCTTGGCGCGCTCACGAATCGCCTTGGGGATGTTCTCTTCTTTGAAGTTAGCCGCGAACGTGGCCAGCTGCTCTGAGATTGACCGTCCGGCTTCTGGAGATATATTTTTGGCTATCGTCATCATCATCTCGTCTTAATCAACCTTGGCGCCAGACAGCTTGACGGCGACCGCCCAGCGTTTAAGCTCTTCTTCAATGAAACTTCGGAATTCCTCGGGCGAATTTCCCACAGGAATCGCGCCGAGCGCACCAAGTTTTGCTGCGAAGTCCTTTTCGCGCAACGAACTCATTGAGATGTGTGAAAGCTTTTTAATCACATGCTCAGGCGTCTTAGCCGGTGCCACTAAACCGATCCACGCAACCGCTTGAAAACCCGGATACCCTGACTCAGCGACCGTGGGGATATCTGGCGTTGCAGCAGCACGCTGTGCGCTTGAAACAGCGATCGCACGCAAGCGCCCCGCTTGAATATGTGGAATTGCGCCCGGACCGGTTTCAAACATGGCCGAGATCCGACCTGCCATCAAATCGGTAAGCGCTGCAGGCCCGCCCTTATAAGGCACATGCGTCATATCGACGCCCGCCGCTTGCTTAAACAATTCCATGATCAAATGATTCGTCACGCCGCTACCACCCGAGCCATAGTTCACCTGACCCGGATTCTTTTGAGCCAACTCAACAAGATCCTTCACTGATTTAACCGGTAAATCAACATTGACGACGAGATACTGCGGCACAATCGCGATCAGACTAATGGGTGCAAAATCGCGTAATACGTCGTAAGGCAAGTCTTTGTATAAAGCCGGATTCACCGCGAGCGTGGCGCTCGATCCCATCATCAACGTCAACCCGTCGGGAACTGCGCCTGCAACAATTCTGCCACCTAAAATGCCAGAGGCCCCTGCGCGGTTATCTACAATAAAGCTCGAGCCTGGGATATTGTCGGCAAACTTTTGCGCCATGTAGCGTGCAACCACATCGGTTGCTTGCCCCGGCGGAAATCCAACAATCATCTTCACAGGGCTTTCAGGGTACTGAGCAAAGCTCGCACTGGTTGCAGCCGCCAAAAGCGCGCCGCTGAAGGTCATGATAAGTCGTTTCAGTATTTTCATTTTTGTCTCTTTGTTGTTTTTATAGAGCCACTAACAAGTCAAGCCCGGCGCGTCAATCACCCACGCCGTGGCCACGCTTCGGAATCAAGGCAGAGCGTATGAAATTCATAATCTCGATTCCGTTTTGATTAAAGGCGCGCGTTTTAACTGTCACGATCCCTTGTGTTGGACGGCTCTTTGACTCGCGAATCTCAAGCACTTCGGATTCAGCGTAAAGCGTGTCGCCTGCAAAAACAGGTGCAGTCAAATTAATTTCTTTCCAACCGAGGTTGGCGACTGCTTTACCGCTAATGTCATTGACAGACATGCCCAAAACAATCGCAAGCGTTAAACCACTGCTGACCAACAACTTGCCAAATTCACTTTTTTCGGCAAAGGCTGCATCGCAATGCATCGGATGGAAATTCATCGTTAACAACGAAAAGTGGATATTGTCAGCATCCGTCAAAGTACGCCCCGGACGATGCTCGTAGACCGCACCCAATTCAAAATCCTCGAGATAGCGGCCATAGCTAGCTTGATACCGCTTGTGGCCAACCGTTTTAATCTCCATACGTACCCTCTTTGTCTAGTTTATTAGTTTGTACGGACAAAGTATCGCTCAAAAGAAAAGCACCTGTCAATTCAACGCAACACGCTGTGACGCGTGTGCGATAACAAACAGATGCTCAAATACTTTTAGATTGCGCTGAGCGCTCTCAGCTTTTTATGCCTCAGCCATTGCGTCAAAAGAACGACAGCAAAGCCGATAAATCCAATCAGATCGCTCAGGCCCGAGGGATACGCCAGCGCCACGCCCGCCACGACCATCACCGTGCGCTCGAAGATGTTGGTTTTTTCAATAAACCAGCCCTGCAGACCGCCGGCCAAACAAATCACCCCCACGACCGCAGTCACACTCGTCCAAGCAATCTGCATCCAGTCCGCTTGCATTAAGCCTTTCATTGAACCCATCAATAACAATCCAGTGCCAGTTTGATCCAACGTAAACATGAAGGGCACCAAAATAGCGGGCGCCACATATTTCCAGGTTTGCAGGGTTGTTTTATAGGGGTCGCCTTTACAAATTGCCGCAGCGGCAAAAGGCGACAACGCAGTTGGGGGTGAAACCTCAGACAGGACCGCGTAGTAAAAAATAAACATGTGCGCCGCAAAGGCGGGTACACCCAGATTAATCAGCGCTGGGGCTGCGATCACCGCACAAATAATATAGGACGCGGTGACAGGCACCGCTAAGCCCACAACCCAGACCACCAGCGCGGTGAAGATCGTCGTCAATAGCAGCGAGCCGCCTGCGTATTCAATCACAATCGAACTGAACTTCAGGCCAAGCCCGGTTAGCGTCACCGTGCCAACAATGAGACCTGCTCCGGCGCAGGTGACGGCAATCGCCAACACGCCTGTCGTACCCGACGCTAAGGCTTTTGTCAGATTCGATTGATACAAGCCAGAGATGAAGGGGTGCTTTCCTGTCAGCCAATCCCAAGACAAAATTGCCGTGTCTCGACGCAACATGCTACTGGCGGCAGACACCACCGTCGCCCAAAAAACGGACATGACGGGCGAAAACCCATACAGCATGAACACCACGATTGAGATCAGTGAAAAGAAATGAAACCAATATTTCTTTGTCAACGACCACGCGCCCTCAGCAGATTCAAAATGAATATTCTTCATGCCGTACTTGCGTACATCAATCTCAACCATCACAAACAAACCAAGGTAAAACAAGATGGTTGGAATGCATGCCATGAGCAGCACGTCGAGATAAGAGATTTTTAAAAAATCAGCTATCAAAAAAGCGGCTGCGCCCAATACGGGCGGAGAAATAATTGCACCTAAACCGCCCGCGGCGAGCAACCCTCCCGCCGCATTACGCTCATAACCCACTTTTTCTAACATCGGCGCCGCAACTGACCCGACCGTCACCGTCGTGGCCACACCCGACCCCGAAGGCCCGCCTAATAAAAATGAAGACAGCACAATCGTGCGGCCCACACCAGAAGATTTACCACCCATCGCCGCAAAAGAAAAATCAATAAAGAACTTGCCGGCACCCGTGAATTGCAAAAAGGCACCAAAAATTGTGAACAATATGATGAGCGTTGCAGAAACATCAACAGCCGTGCCAAAGATGCCCTCGAGGGTCATATACATATAACCCACCAGGCGTTCGATCTCGTACCCCTTGTGCGTCCAGGGCGCAGGTAAATAATTACCCAACAAGGCGTACAGCAAAAACGATACCGTGACGACCACTAGAATCATGCCGTTCGTGCGGCGAACGGCCTCTAGAATCATCAGAATAAAAACAACACCCACCATCACATCAAGCTGATTGGGTGCTGTATTTCGATCTGAAAAATCATCGCCACCAGTCAAGATGTAATAGACGATATACAGTGCCGCCAAAGCAAAAATAATATCCCACCACATCAATCTGTTTTTAAATCGTGCCGTCAGCGGAAAACTCAAATACACCAAAAACAAAACCAGACCAACGTGGATGGTGCGCAATTCTTGCGTGGGCACGATCGAATAGGCGGCATACAGATGAAACAACGACAAGCCCACCGCCACGAGCGTGATGAACACCGCGAGCCAGCCGCGGTAATCATTTGAATCTCCCTCTTCTTGTTTGATAAACGCGTCGAGTTGCTCTTGCGTTGCCGCATCTATTGAGGGTTGGGTCATCTCTTTATCCAAGTTCATCAAGCGGATCGCGATTGACTGTCAAAGTCATCAGTCGTTTAAACACCCGATGGGCATCTAGTTGATTTTAATACCGTGCTCTGTCAGATACTTGATCGCGCCAGGGTGAAAAGGGATCGGCGTTGCGGCTTGTTTTTGATCTTGAAGCGAAAGTGTTGCGTACTCTTGATGCGTGCGCACCAACTCAGCCTTGTTGTCAAACATTGCCTTGACGATTTTGTAGGCTTCCTCGTCACTCATCTTCGAACTCGAAATCAAAATATTTGAAACCGAAGCCATTTGATTGTCCTTAGGCATACCGCTGTAGGTCGCCATGGGAATCACATCTTTAAAATACAAAT
>CAIYCP010000059.1 GCA_903924715.1 uncultured beta proteobacterium | reverse complement strand
TCACAGACCCCGATACCGGTAAAATGTTCGACGCCAATATCGAAGTCAACGAACCCTTGCACTTCAAAGGCGTCACGGTGTACCAATCAAGCTTTGATGATGGCGGCAGCGAAGTCGAATTAATCGGCTATCCCCTCTCTGGCTCAGGCACAGACACCTTTGCCTTAAAAGCCCTGGTAGGGCAAACCAGCGATATCACCTTAGGTGTATCAGGCCAAGCCCTCAAAGCCGAAATTACCAAGCTGCGCACAATCAATGTCGAAGACCTGATTGCCGGCGAGCCGTTAGCGCCCAAAGAGTTTGGCGAACATGTGGCCTCAGTAACCGGTAGCGCCGCCGGTAAAAAAAGTAAAAATCTCCGCAATATCGGCCCGAGCGTTGAGTATCGCCTGATCGACGCAAGCGGCCAGGCCACTACGTTTCACCAATATATGTTGCCAGCCGAGCTTGACGGCTCGCGCGTGTTGTTAGCCGGCGTTCAAGAGCCGGGGCGACCTGGCTTTAAGTACCTACGCATGCCGGTTGATGACTACGATACAGCGGGCGAGTTCATGGGCGTGCGTGCGGCACTGGCCAGCCCCGCCGATCGCGCCGAGGCGGTCAGACGATTCGCCCGAGCCTATCAGGGCAGCGTCGCCGATCAACAGGCTTTGCAGACCTCGGCGCAACGCGCGCTCGATACCTTTGCTGAAGGTGGCTTGCAGGCGATTTCGCGCTTCCTTGAGACCAATGTGCCCCCGGCCGAACAGCAGCGTGCTGCAGATATTGTGATCCGTTTACTCGGTTCGGCCATTCATGAGATGCGAGGCCTGGCCCGCGAGCGTGCGGGTCGACCGGCGTTAGGCACCTTAACCCAACAATTAGAGCTTGATGCCAATTGGTCCAGATTAGCGGTGGCCGCGTTATCCGACTTAACGCTCTACCCCGCCCCGTTGCTGTTGACCCTGAAATCTTTCAACCATGTACAGGCCAGTGTGTTTCAAGTCAGCCGAACGCCAGGAAAATTCATTGTCTATCTCGGTTGTTTGTTTTTAGTGCTGGGTGTTTTTACAATGTTTTATGTCCGTGATCGCCGGATCTGGGTGTGGTTGCGCCCGGCAGAACAGTCAAGCGGCACCCGTGTATTAGCGGCGATGACGTCCCAGAAGCGTACACTTGATTTCAATCGTGAGTTTGATCGCTTTAAGGCAGCCTTGAACAAGCTCAGCCAAGCGCAAGCCTGATCAACATTTAAGTAGCACTGGGTAGCGGTTTATTTTTATTATTTCATCGAGATCTTTGTCATGACAGATTCAATCGCTGCAACGCGAAACGATTGGGATGACCTCTCTGAATCAGGCGACGGGCGCGATCAGCGTGGCCGACCGAATTGGACAGACGTTTTATTTTTTGTTGTGTTGGCCGTGGGTGCGGGCTATGCGCTAAGCACGTTTAACAGCGCGATGGATTACTACGAGCAAACCATATTGGTGTTGGCGGTGCCTGCGTTTACCTGGCTAGGTTGGCTTTGGCGGCCCTTGCGCACGTTGCTGGTCGTGACGGGTCTGGCTGCGGGCTTTGCAATCTGGTTATATCAAGGCGATATTGCGCGCGCTGAACAGGTTTTCTTTCTAAAGTATTTATTTTCTTCACAGTCTGCAATTCTGTGGATGTGCGCTTTGTTTGTGTTGGCAACGTTTTGCTATTGGCTTGGGTTGGCGAGTCCGACGTCAGCCTGGCTGGGTACCGCGTTAACCTGGGGCGCAGTCTTTGCGGGTACAACCGGCATGCTGGTACGTTGGCGTGAGGGTCATTTGATGGGGCCCGATATTGGACATATCCCGGTTAGCAATCTGTATGAAGTGTTTGTGTTGTTTTCGTTGATTACCGCGTTGTTTTATTTGTATTACGAACGCCGTTATGCAACGCGTGCGTTGGGCGGATTTGTGTTGCTGGTGATTACCTCAGCCGTGATTTTTTTGCTGTGGTATTCCTTCACCCGTGATGCCGCGCAAATCCAACCGCTAGTACCCGCTTTAAAAAGCTGGTGGATGAAAATCCATGTGCCTGCCAACTTTATTGGTTACGGTACGTTTTCGTTAGCGGCGATGGTCGCATTTGCCTATCTCGTCAAACAACACAGTCAAACCAAGTCGTGGTTAAAACTGATGCCTTTGTTTGTGCTTGGGGTGTTATTGGCCGGCGAGCCCATGATTTTTCGTAGCCAGGGCGTATCGACCACCTGGATGCTTTATTTTGGAATCGGGGCGCTGATCGTTGGCACAATTTTGTTGTTTCGCCGGCCGATCGGCGAGCGATTGCCTTCGTTCGAAGTGCTCGATGACATCATGTATCGTGCGATCGCAATCGGCTTTGCCTTTTTTACGGTCGCGACAATTTTGGGCGCGCTATGGGCTGCGGATGCCTGGGGCGCCTATTGGCAGTGGGATCCAAAAGAAACCTGGGCGCTGATTGTCTGGCTGAATTACGCCGCCTGGTTGCATCTGCGTCTGATCAAAGGCTTGCGTGGCACGATGGCGGCCTATTGGGCGTTGGTGGGTTTGCTTGTGACCGGCTTCGCTTTTTTGGGGGTTAATATGTTCTTGTCAGGGCTTCACTCTTACGGCGCGCTGTAAACTGAGATGATCCGTGATTGGGTACGGCACTTGCTGAAGCTCAAAACAAAACCAACACCGCTGCAAGCGGTCAACCGCAACAGTTCATCGTGACACCTGCCAGACCCTGGGTTGTTTTAGTCGCCACATTAACGGTTCAGTCGCTTGTTGCGATGGCGCTCATTAATCTACCGGTTGTCGCGCCCGTCGTGGGTAAGGCCATCGGCGTTTCTACCAATTATTTGGGTGCGTATGTGGCGTTGGTGTATTTCGCCGCCATGGTGGCCACCCTGTTGGGGGGCGCGGCGGTTAAGCGCTGGGGCGCGATCCGCTTAAGCCAAGCCGGTCTGTTATCTTCGGCAGTCGGTTTGTTTTTATGTGCAATACCGCATCCATTGTCGATCGCACTGGGCGCGTTGTTCATTGGTGCCGGTTATGGTCCGATTACACCGGCAAGCTCACATCTGCTGATCAAAACAACCCCTCCC
>CAIYCP010000058.1 GCA_903924715.1 uncultured beta proteobacterium | reverse complement strand
CGTCAGGCCCAGGTTGCCGCCGTTTTTGAGTTGCCCCGTGTCCTTGGATGGCGCTACCGCCAATAAAGGGTGATGGCTCATGAAAAAGCTGTGCGGCTTTTGCAGCGCCAATTGCTGCACGACCTTCATGTCCGACTGGTATTTTCTGAACGACAAGCTTTTGGGGCTGAGCGGTTTGCCACTGGTTTTGGACGAGTCAAAAATCAGTAACTGAGCGGAGGGCGACAAGTTCACCGCGTAAGGCTCACTGTAGTCCGCTTCGTTGTCTAACTCAGGCTGATTGCAAGAACGTCCCTCGCTCCACGGATAGGCATCGATAAAACGGAACCAGCCTTGGCCAGCTCTGGCGCAGGACTCGTGGTTACCGCGTACAAACACCCAAGGTGCAGCCGCCAGCAACGGTGCCGCCGGTTTGAAAAAATCTGCCTGCCACGCGTCGTAGCCATATCCCCAGGTGACATTGGCACATCCTGCATTGCCGGTGGGGCAAGGGCTTTCGCGGTAATGCATATCTCCAATGTGAATCACCAGATCAGGGTGCTTGGCGGCAGCGCTTTCGGCCACTTTGGCAAAGGGCCATTCTGCCGGGTCGTTGCAATCCTGAAAGGCGCTTTCAGACGCCTTCATGCGGCAACCCGTGTCGGCAATGATGACGATGCGCTTGATGTCAGGGCGCGGTGCGGCCAGCGGCATGCCGGCCAAGCTGGCGCTTTGAACACCTTGGGGCCAAGTGGCCTCACAGGTTCGAACATCGAAGACCGCCGGTTTGCTGTCGGCCTGAACCGCATCTCGGCGCGCAGGGAGGGTTGCAGCGGCGACACGCAAGCGCATGACTTCTGCGGTCTTGTCGCTCCACAGGACGCTGGGGCAATGGTCTGCACGGGTCAAGGCGCGCACGATCGCGCGCTGCCCTTCGGCTTGCACGGTGAACACGGCGTCAGGCGCCACCACGGACGCCAGGTCTGCCGCTCTCGCCGGTGACGTCAGGCTACTGGCCAACGCCACGGACATCACGATGAAAAGCCATGCCGGCCACATGGGGGGCAGATGTTGAGCGGTGCGCATGATTTTCTCGATTGTCAGCACATGAATGGGGCTTGGCAAATCGCCATGCGCAATGAAAGCTCAGCGAGCCGTGTCGTACGTCACCCAAATTTGATAACGCAACTCTATGCCCCGCAAACTCGCTGGCGGTTGTGGAAACGCGGCATTTTGCACCGCCTTCAAGGCCGCTCGGTCCATCGCACCAAGGCCACTCGACTGAACAATGTGCACGGCGAACGCCACTGCGTCGCGCAAGTTGAACTCTACCCGCGCCCGACCTTTGAAGCCCAATGCGGTCACAGCGCCAGGCACTTCAAATGCGGCTTGCGCCGCTGCCGTGAGCTTGGCGTTGTAGGCCTGCGACGGGTCGGCGACATTTGCCGCCGTTGGCGGGGGAGCCGACACGGCAGGCGCTGCAGGCGCCGGCGCTGCCGCAACGATCGGAGAGGGCGTGGCCGACACGGTCGG
>CAIYCP010000057.1 GCA_903924715.1 uncultured beta proteobacterium | reverse complement strand
TCCAGGCTCAGGCTTCTTACTGCTGCCTTTAATTGGGCGTGTCGCTGCAGGCCACCCAATTCTTGCTACTGAAAATATTGAAAAAGAAATAAATATTGATCCGGATATGTTTGATCAACGTCCCGACTATCTGCTCAAAGTCAAAGGGCTTAGCATGCGTGATGCGGGCATCTTAGATGGTGATTTGCTAGCAATTAAAAAAACCGGCGATGCGCGCAATGGTCAAATCGTCGTTGCCCGTATTGATGATGAGGTGACCGTCAAACGCTTAAGCAAATCGGGGAGTCGAATCGAACTCTTACCTGAAAACCCAGACTTTCAGCCCATTGTGATTCAACCCGGTCAAGACTTCTCACTCGAAGGCATTGCACTGGGTTTAATCCGCAATACGCCCTTGCATTAAAAATCGCCCTAAACCTCACGCCACTTTTCAAGCTCGCGACGATCGCGTTTGGTTGGGCGCGCCTTAATCGCCTGTGAAGGCTCAGTAAAATACTTGCGCCGCTCTGCTGCCGTCTGCCTTGCCAGCATACTCTCTGGTGTTTCTTCAAATAACAATCGAGCCAAAGGTGCTGAACGGCGCGTCTCTGTGACGAAACGAACAAAAAGTTCAAAACGTTCTTGCTCGCGCTGTATCAACAAACGATCTCCCGCTTTGACGACTCGCGCAGGTTTTACGCGTTCACCCTCAAGATGAATACGCCCAGCCTCGATTGCGACGACTGCCTGGGCGCGCGACTTAAAAAACCGTGCGGCCCACAACCACTTGTCGATTCGTACCACACTGAGATTTTCTAGCATTATGTGATCTCAAAAAAAGGCGTCTTTACAAAGACGCCTTTTTTAACTCAGCCCTCAACGTACAAAAGATTAATGCTTAATAACTGGGTCAACGCTCGAGCCAGCCTCAGCCACTTTAGCAACAACCGGCTCGGCAGCAGGTGTCTCGTCAGGCAGTGGCGTTAACGGATTGACCAAAGCGACTTCTAAAACTTTATCAATCCAACGTACAGGAATAATCTCAAGTTGATTTTTGACATTATCTGGAATTTCCGTCAGATCCTTAACGTTTTCTTCAGGGATCAATACCGTCTTAATGCCTCCGCGATGCGCGGCCAAAAGCTTTTCTTTCAACCCGCCAATCGCAAGCACCTCACCCCGAAGCGTAATTTCGCCCGTCATCGCAACATCTGCACGCACTGGGTTTTGCGTCAAGGCTGAGACAATCGCCAGCGTGATCGCGATACCGGCAGAAGGCCCGTCTTTCGGTGTAGCACCCTCTGGGAAATGCACGTGAATATCGCGCTTTTCAAAGATACTATCTGCGATACCCAGACGACGAGCCCGTGCCCGCACCACGCTTCGAGCGGCCTCGACCGATTCTTTCATGACATCGCCGATTGAGCCGGTACGCTGAATCACGCCCTTACCTGGCATATCAGCCACTTCGATCGTGAGCAAGTCGCCGCCAACCTCAGTCCAAGCCAAGCCATTGACTTGTCCGATCTGATTTTCTTTCTCAGCCATGCCAAAACTAAAGCGACGCACACCCAAATAGTCGTTTAAATTTTCAGAAGTCACAACCACCTTTGCAGGCACTGTTTTTGACTTTTTCAACTTCAGCGCTTCACTGTCTGCCAGTAATTTTTTAACAACTTTACGACAGATTTTTCCGATGTCACGCTCAAGAGAACGCACACCGGCTTCGCGCGTGTAATAACGCACAATGTCACGCAATGCAGACTCTTCGACTGAGAGCTCTTCAGCTTTTACGCCGTTGTTTTTCATGACCTTGGGCAACAAGTGGTCAGTGGCAATGTGAATTTTCTCTTCTTCGGTATAGCCCGATAAGCGAATCACTTCCATCCGATCTAACAACGCCGCTGGAATATTCAAGGTGTTGCTTGTTGCCACGAACATCACGTCAGACAAGTCAAAGTCCACTTCTATGTAGTGATCTTGAAAAGTGTGGTTTTGTTCTGGATCAAGCACCTCTAACAACGCCGACGCTGGATCGCCTCGAAAATCCATACCTAACTTATCGATCTCATCTAACAAGAATAATGGGTTACGTACAGCAACCTTAGACATGTTTTGTAATATCTTGCCGGGCATTGAACCAATATAGGTGCG
>CAIYCP010000056.1 GCA_903924715.1 uncultured beta proteobacterium | reverse complement strand
GCTCTAGTCCTTTACCTGACGTTGGCTTTTTTCTAGGCGATTATCGATATAAGACTGATTACGCACCTGTTGCATCCAAGACTCAAAGGCAGATTCTGATCGCTGCGTGAAGAGGCGCTGACGAATCTGATTGCGCTGAAACTGATCCGCCATATCTTGAGTGCGGCGCTCATCGACCACGATGAGGTGCCAGCCGAACGAAGTTTGTACGGGCTCGCTGACCTCGCCGATCTTGAGCGCTTTCATTGCATTTTCAAACTGAGGCACCGTTTCGCCTGGATTGAGCCAACCAAGACTGCCACCTTGCGGTGCCGAAGCGTCGTTTGAAAACCGCTTAGCCAAATCAGAAAAAGATTCGCCTCCCACCACGCGTGCTCGCACTTGTTCGAGCCTTTGCTGAGCAATCTCTGGCGTGACCACAGCCGTCGTCTTGATCAAGATATGCCGTGCTCGTGTTTGCTCAACCAACATGGGTCCCTGTGGTGCTGGCACGCCCGCGCCAGGCGTAGGCGTTGGTGTTGGTTGCGCAACCGGCTCTGGTGGAGGCTCACCACCCGCTCGACCGAGCACTTTTAAGATATGAAACCCGTTACCACTTTGAATAACATTACTGACCTGGCCATCACCCACTCCAGCAACAGCCTTTAAAAACAAGTCGGGCCAATCTCTAACCAAGCGCCCTCCCAAATCACCACCGCGACTGGCCTCAGGGCCATCAGAACTTGCTTTGGCAACAGCTTCAAAGCTTTCGCCTTTACGCAAGCGCGCCAAAAGCGCCTGCGCCTTATTACGCAAGACTTTCACCTCATCCTCAGTTGAGTCTTCAGGCACACGCACTAAAATTTGCGCAAGACCCATCACAGGAGGTTGAACCGGTGCCGCTCTGGGCTTGGGCTGCGGCGGCGCTGGTGGCGGCGCGACACTCAACGCTTGCGCCGTTGGCGCCAAACCACCCGACTGCCGAGCTTTCTGCTCACGCAAAAAAGCGTCAATCTCGGCATCCGAGATCAAAATAGTCGAGTCGACCACCCGTTGGCGCAGCCGTTCAACCACGATTTCTTGTCGAATCATTGCCGTGTAATCTGACCACGCAAGCCCCGCACCCTCAATCTGCGCGCGCAATTGGGCAGAAGTCATCTTGTTACGTTGAGCAATCGCATCTAACGCCGTTTTCAGAATTGGCTCGGTCACCTCAACATTAAAACGCTTCGCCTCTTGAAACTGCAGACGTTCGGTGATGAGTCGTTGTAGCAACTGCGCCTGCAGAATCTCATCGGGTGGTGCCTGCACCCGTTGGCGCGCGAGATCAGTCTTGATCTGCTTGATTCGCACATCAAGTTCGCGGCGAGTGATGATGTCTTTATTGACGACAGCAACAATGTTGTCGGCCTCTTGTGTATTTGATGACGAGGGTGCTGCTTGACTCGCCGGAGCGGTAGCACGGTCTTTTCCCAAGTTGTTGATTTGCGCTAGCGTCGAAAATGACGCAACGCAGCCAAACACACAAAGCGTCGAGCGTACAGCGTGACGCAAGGATATGACATCAAACATTATTCGTACCTTTCAAATTTACTGACGCTCGGCACCGCAGGGGTAACCGACTCATAACCCGGGATGGCTCTACCAATGATTCCCATGGGGTTTTGGCCGAGATTACCAATACCGCCTAGCTCAAGCTGAAAAAATACGGCCGAGTTGGTTTGATCCACACTGACAACGTACCGCTGAAACACCACACGACCCGACCAACAACAATCGCCTTTATATTCGACACCCAACACCCCTTGGGTCACCTTAGGCATGGCGACCATCACCGTCGGATCAATAATGCTTTGAGCGTCAACGCGGTTAAACGAATAGTCGACGCGCCCAACCGTGTACCATTTTTTAGCGATCGGCCATTGGAAAGAACCGCTGATTTGATTCTGACCCTGAGGTTGGTACAGCGCCAACGAAGGCGGATTAATCTGATAACGATACGACAGCGACATCATCGCCAAACGCTGTGGTCGCCACCGGGCAATGATCTGGCTGCGATCCCACTGATTCGAGTAAGGGTCGTACTGAAAAATTGCAGACGCGCTGAGCTTGTCCGTTAAAGTTCGCATTGGCGCGACTAACATTACATTTCTTGTTTAAATTAATTTATAAGAAAAATTAATAACGACTAAAACTTGAAAAAAAAACTATAATAAATACCAAATTTG
>CAIYCP010000055.1 GCA_903924715.1 uncultured beta proteobacterium | reverse complement strand
TGCGTGCGTGAAGTAAAACGGCCTTCAAACAAGAAGGCCGTTTTGTTGAGTACCCTACGCCAGAATTTTAGTCAGCGTATTGGTTTGCTGCCTTAAGCAAGGGCGCCCACTTGTCAATTTCTGACTTGAGCCAAGCCTGTAGCGCTGCAGGTGTTTGCTTGGACTCGGGCACAATCACTGCACCCAGGTCGCCTGCTTTTTGAATCACGGCCGGATCTTTGAGCGCGTCTTGTACGGCCTTGTTCACTTTGGCGACCACTTCAGGTGCCATACCTTTAGGGCCGTAAATACCATGCCATACGACGATTTCAAAATCTTTCAAACCGCTTTCACGCAAGGTGGGGGCGTCGGGCAAGTAAGACAAACGTTCGGCTGAGGTCACGCCATAAAGCTTGACGGTATTGCCTTTAATTTGCGGCAAGGTTTGCGTCGTTTGGTCGCACAGAATATCAAGCTGACCACCCAAGAGCGCTGTCATCGCAGGGCCTGTTCCTGAATAAGGAATCGCTGTAAACCCAACGCCCAAGGCTTGCTGTAACAGCGTGCCGCACAGTTGCGATACTGCGCCTAAACCTGCGTTGGCCAGGTTGATTTTGTCGCCCTGTTCTTTTGCGTACTTGATGAACTCAGGCATGGTGTTCGGCGGAAATTTTTTGCTACCTAACAAGGTCATGGGTACATCGGCGACCATGCTGATGTACGTGAAGTCGGTCAGCGCATTGAAGGGCAGTTTGCGATAAAGCGTGGGGGCCGTGGCCATGCCGTTGTGGTGAATAAAAAGCGTGTAGCCATCGGGCGCCGCTTTGGCGACCGCGTTTGAGGCGACCGTACCACCTGCACCTAGGCGATTTTCAACGACGACTGTTTGACCAAGACTCTTGGCCATCGATACCGCTAAGGTGCGCGCCAACACGTCGGTGGGGCCGCCGGCCGCAAAGGGCACAATCAGCGAGACGGGTCGTGTCGGATAGGTTTGAGCGCAGGCTAAGCCAGCAAAAGCTGCGGAGGCAAAGCCCGCGGCAAGCATGACACCGCGGATGGTTTTGGTAAAGGTCATTGAAATCTCCGTGTACATATCAGTCAACAGACTCAAGTTTAGTCCATGCTTGATCGATAAATCGACGACCTAAGCGATGTTTCGTTGATTTGGCTCAGACGACTGCAAGTGAGGGCGCCGCGGGAACCCACTCGAAAGGGGTTGCGATCGCGTCAAGAATGACGTCATGCGCTTGGGGCGTGAAGGCTAGATCGCTTGAATTGCTGGCTTGAGCCAATAGGCCCTGCTGCCAGGCAATGCCAATCTTGAGCGGCTTTTTGCCTGCGTGGTGCAGGGCGGCCAGACTGCGGTCGTAGTAACCGCCACCGTAGCCCAGTCGGGCTGCCTTTGTTGTAAACCCGAGTGTAGGCACGAGCAGAAGGTCGGGAATCAGCGCCTGTTGACGCGTGGGCTCCATGACGCCAAAGCCCTGAGCGGTCAGTGTGGTGCTCGGCGTCCAGCGATGAAACTCTAGCGGGGCATGGCGTTCAACGATGACAGGCAGGCAGACGGTCACTTGATTTTGGTCAAGTTGATACAAGAGCGGGCGCAGATCGGGTTCGTATTCAAGCGGCCAAAAGCCTGCCACAATCAGGGGCCTAGATTGCTGCGAGACGTCATTAAGTGCCAGGCGCTGGTCAAACCACGCTTGCAAGCGCGCACAGAGCGCGGTGCTGTCGTGTTGGCGCTCTGCCACAGACAGGGTCTGACGAAGCTCTCGCAAGCGCGTGCGCAGCAGGTCTGCGTTATTCTTTGACATGTGTCGCAAGGGTGCTGACAAATAAGCGGTGATGGGGCAGTTTATGCTAGTGCAAATAAAGTATCAGAATTGTGGCTTGAGCGCTTGGCTGGCTAGTGCCTGTGCGCTCGTCGCCTTGACTCAGACGCCGGCTTGGGCTCAGCCCACACCCTCTGCGCCCGCGCAGGCAGCCGAAGCAACTAGCCCAGCCAGATTTGTCTTGCAATCCGATGGCACCCTGGTGCCCGTGGCCGGTAGCGCGCCCGCGTCGTCGACACCTGCGGCGCCTGAACGTGCCGGCAATGCGCCCTCAACGGTGCCTAACACTTCGGTACAGGCGGGCGCCACAATCGCTGATCCAGACTCGACACCGGCCGCACGCGCGGTGGCCGCAGCGCGCAACGCGATGAACGCCAAACAATTTGCGCAATTGGCTAGCTTTGTGCCGCAAGCACGTGGCGATGTGCTGGCGATGTATCCAGAATATTGGTCGTTGCGCACGCAGCTTGGGTCGACGCACATGCCGGGCGTCCAACAAACCTTGACTGAATTCATCGACAAAAATAAGGGCGCCTATCTGGCAGACCGACTCAAGGGTGAATGGTTACTTGCAGCCGCGCGTTCTGGTGACTTTGGTTCGGTACGCGATCTGGGTGATGTGACAAACCCGAATCCGCAGATTCTTTGTGCCCAGCTTGAGGCGCGCCACATGGGTGGTCAGCGCGCAAGTGCTGCTGAAGCAATCAAAGTGTTTGCACCCTATGGCGCCTGTATTAAATTGTTTGATCAACTTGTCGCCGATCGCGTATTGGGTTCAGCTGAACTCATGCCTTATTTGTACGAGGCGATTGAAAATAATAAATTGCCGGATGCCCGTCGCTACGCGGCCTGGGTGTTTGAATCGACTGAGCTGACGGCTTACGATGCCATGATTCGCGACCCCGTACCGTGGCTCAACACTCAAACCGGACAGCGCTCAAGTGCGCGTAACGATATTGTTGCCATGGGTCTTGCGCGTGCTGCGCGGGCCGACTTGAGCGCCACCGAGACCAAGCTGCGTACGGTTTGGGCTGACAAACTACCCAAGCAAAATTTGCAATGGGTCTATGCGCAAATGGCCTTGCTGGCGATGATGAACTTGGATAGCCGTGCGTACGGTTGGTATCGCGAAACGGGGTCGTTAGGCTTATCTGAAACCAATAATGCCTGGCGCGTGCGTGCAGCATTGCGTCAGTCGCATATTGACTGGGCCTGGGTGCTGCAATCCATCGAGGCAATGGGTGCAACACAACAGAAAGACGCCACTTGGGTGTACTGGAAGGCGCGCGGCTTAGCGGCGACCGGAAAAAAACAAGAGGCTGAAAAAGCTTATGCCTCAATCGCTGAGCAATTTAATTTTTATGGTCAGTTGGCGCTTGAAGAGTTGGGCCGCACGATCGTGGCACCCAATCGTCCTGCCCCGGTCACTGCTGAAGAAGTCGCTCAGGCTCGTGCCAACCCGGGCTTACAGCGTGCGGTGACTTTGTTTAAACGTGGCTGGCGCGGTGATGCGGTGCCTGAGTGGAATTTCACGATTCGTGGCATGACAGATCGACAACTGATGGCCGCAGCTGAAGTCGCGCGACACGAAAACATTTACGATCGCGTGGTGAACACGTCGGATCGCACGTTAAAAGAATTTGATTTTTCGCAACGCTATATTGCACCGTTTGAAGGGCGCGTGTCGGCGCAGGCGCGTCAAATTGATATTGATCCAGCCTGGGTGTACGGCCTGATCCGTCAAGAGTCGCGTTTTATTATGGACGCCCGGTCGGTTGCGGGCGCCTCAGGCTTGATGCAATTAATGCCCGCCACGGCGCGTTGGGTGGCCGGCAAAATTGGCATGACAGATTTCACCCCCGCAAAGGTCAATGACTTTGATACCAATACGAAACTGGGCACCGCGTATCTGAGCATGGTGTTGTCAGACTTGGGCGGCTCGCAGGTGTTGGCCAGCGCAGGTTATAACGCGGGCCCCGGGCGCCCAATGTTGTGGCGTTCAAAACTTGATCGTACGGTTGAAGGCGCAATTTTTGCTGAAACGATTCCGTTTAATGAAACGCGTGACTACGTCAAAAATGTGATGTCAAATGCGGTGTACTACGCGGCGTTATTTAGCGGTCAGCCGCAATCGCTTAAGCAGCGGTTGGGGCAGATCGAGCCGCAGCCTTATGGACGTTCGCCGTTACCGTGACCACTGATCGCGCCACTGAGGGTCTGCAGATTTATATTGTGGGTGGCGCGGTACGCGATGCGTTGCTTAAGCTTCCTGCGGGTGATCGAGATTGGGTGGTGGTCGGTGCTACACCCGAACAGATGGTGGCACGAGGCTTCGTGCCGGTGGGGGGCGATTTTCCGGTGTTTTTGCACCCCGCTAGTAAAGAAGAATATGCCTTAGCCCGTACTGAACGTAAATCAGGACGGGGTTATAAGGGCTTTACCTTTTATACCGGTGCCGAGGTCACGCTCGAAGAAGATCTTAAACGCCGTGACTTGACAGTCAATGCCATCGCGCAGTCGATCGCCGGCGAGCTCTTTGATCCACTGCATGGTATCGAAGATCTCAATGCAAGAGTTTTACGTCACGTGGGGCCAGCGTTTGAAGAAGACCCTGTTCGCATTTTGCGGCTTGCGCGGTTTTTGGCGCGCTTCACCGATTTTGTTGTGGCGCCAGAAACGCTCGCGCTGTGCCGAAAGATGGTGGCCTCAGGCGAAGTCGATGCATTAGTCGCTGAACGGGTCTGGCAAGAGCTTTCGCGCGGATTGATGTGCCCAACGCCCTCGCGCATGTTGAACTTGCTGGCCGAGATCGGCGCGACCAGCCGCACGATGCCTGAACTGGTCTTCACGCCACGCGCAAGTGCTCTCGTTGATCGTGCGGCTCAACAAGGTTTGCCGCTGTCGTCGCGTTATGCCGTGTTGTGCTTAGATACCAGCGCGTTAAAAGCCCTTGCTACCCGCTTACGCGTACCTAGTGAGTGTGCTGACTTGGCGCGGTTACTGCAGATGATGTTGCCAGCAATCACCGATCAAATGGCAGCCCCCGCCAATGAGCCCCAGCGTGCTGACATGATTTTGTCGTTATTTGAAACCTGCGATGCGTTACGCAAACCCGAACGCTTTGACGCGTTGTTGACGGTTGCAGGCCTGGTCGACGAAGCGATCAAGGCTGCGCGAGCAACGTGGGACGCTTGGTTGGTGATCGTCTTGGCTGTTGATGCGGGCGCTGCGGCGCGTGGTGCAGGTGCGCCCGAGCAAATTAAACACGCGGTACGTGCGGCGCGGTTAGCAGCGTTGACGAATGCAAAGGCCACAGTCTGATGTTTCAAGAAGCCGAAATAGATCCAAAGCTCTCTCAATCAGAGTTCAAAAAAATTGAAGCGCATTTGCGTGTGCAGTTGATCAACGAGCAATATCGCCATATCAATCTGAAAGATCGTGCCTTGTTAATTTTGATTGCTGGTATCGATGGCGCAGGAAAGGGCGAGACGATTAACCTGCTCAACGACTGGATGGATCCGCGACATATTCACACTGTTGCGTTCCCTGACCCAAATGATGAAGATCGCGCCTATCCACCTGCGCGAAGATTTTGGCTGAAACTGCCTGCGAAGGGTGAAATCGGCATTGTGTTTGGCTCAGGTTATACGCCCTTGTTTAAAGCAGCTGCGCGTAAGCACCAGGATATTGATGCGCTTGAGCAGAACATTCGTTTTGTCAGGCGACTTGAAGCGAACCTCGTGGCGAATGGGGTTCAGGTGATTAAGTTGTGGTTTCATTTATCGCGCGAAGCACAGCGCGCGCGTACCGAGCAGCTTTTGTCGAACCCGTCGACTGCCTGGCAAGTCAACAAACTTGATCTGAAGGCGCAGAAAAAGTTTGAATCCATCCGGCGCGCAGGTCAACTGATTATCGAAGCGACCGATGCGGCCTACTCTCCGTGGGTCATTATTCCAAGTGCAGATCCACAGTTGCGCACAGTGCGTACAGCTCAAGCGATCTTGCAGGCCCTGAAGACCGCCGCGCCGAAAGTACCCAAGTTCCATGATCCAGCACGCCAGTCGCCGTTACCGCCCGCTGCCTATCCGGTCGCGCAGTTGCAACAGGCGCTCACGCTCAGTAAAGCCGAGTACGACGCGCAAATTTTGCAGCTACAAAATCGATTGGCACTTGCGGTGCGTAGCAAGGGGTTTAAAAAACAAGCGCTTGCTTTAGTGTTTGAAGGCGCAGACGCCGCAGGAAAAGGCGGTGCGATTCGACGCGTGACGCGTGCGATTGATGCGCGTCAGTTTGATGTGATGCCGGTTTCAGCACCGACGCCTGCTGAGATGTCGCGGCCCTACCTCTGGCGCTTTTGGGGGCATGTGCCACGTCGTGGACGTGTTGCAATTTTTGATCGCTCTTGGTACGGACGCGTCTTGGTTGAGCGGGTTGAAAAGCTGGTGTCGCGGGCAAGTTGGGTGCGCGCCTATGATGAAATCAATGATTTTGAAAAACAGATGGTCGAGCAAAACACGATTGTGTTGAAATTCTGGTTGGATGTGACGCCCGATGAGCAGCTCAAGCGTTTTAAAGAGCGCACGCATTCGCCTTTCAAGCAATTTAAAATTACTGATGATGATTGGCGCAATCGACGCAAGGCAAAGGCCTACGCAACAGCAGCCAAAGAGATGTTTGCATACACAAACACGCTTGAGGCACCGTGGCATGTTTTGCCCGCAAACGACAAGCACTATGCGCGTGTTGAAGTTCTTAAATGTATTGTCAAGGCACTTGAAGATGCTCAACGCTGAATGCACGCTTTGCCAAACCGTGGGTGGTCCCGTTCTGTGGCAGAACACACAACTGCGTGTGATTGATGCAGCCGACGCCTTGTATCCAGGATTTACGCGGGTGATTTGGACCGCGCATGTTGTTGAGATGACTGACCTGAGCGCAGTCGAACAAGTAGAACTGATGCGTGTGGTGTTTCTGGTTGAGCAGGTACAACGTGCCGAGCTTAAGCCCGATAAGATCAATCTGGCTGCCTTTGGCAACGTGGTGCCGCACCTGCACTGGCATGTGATTCCGCGCTGGCCAGATGACGCACATTTTCCGCAACCCGTGTGGGCTGCGTTACCGCAAGCGACGGCTGCGGCGCGCGCGACACAAGAGGCGCGACGTGCCAGTACGCAGCAGCGCCTGGGTGCCTACCATCAGGCCCTAGTGTCACGACTTGAGTCATTGCAGCGTTGATGCGTTCAAATCTTTTGACGCACAGTGAATTGTCGACCCACATTGCGCCGTTAGCACCCGCATGGCAAAAGGTGTTGCGTGCGCCTGAGGTCAAAGAGGCGCTTGAAGCGTTGTCTGCGATGCTCAAGCAACGGCTAAAAAGCAAAGCGATCATTTATCCGACCCAACCGTTTCGGGCGCTTGAAGCGCTAAGCCCCAGCGACGTTCGCGTCGTGATTCTTGGGCAAGATCCGTATCACGGCCCGGGGCAGGCGCAAGGGTTGGCGTTCTCGGTGCCCAACGGCGTGACGCGACCACCGAGTTTGCGCAATATTCTTGCTGAGATTGAGCGTGAGTATCCGGATGACGCATCGCAGTTGATGCTCAAGCCCAACGCCGATAACAATGATTTGACGCGCTGGGCACAACAAGGGGTGTTGTTGTTGAACACGGCACTCACGGTTGAAGACGGTGCGCCCGCTTCGCATGCTGCCAAAGGTTGGGAGACGGTGACCGATGCCCTGATTCGTTGTGTGGCACAAGATCAAAAACCTAAGGTGTTTATGCTGTGGGGCGCCCACGCGCAAGCTAAACAAAGCTTGCTCGCAAATGAGCCTCAGCACTTGATTTTGAGCTGCAATCACCCCTCGCCACTTTCCGCTCGACGGGGGGCGAATCCCTTTATCGGCTGCGGCCACTTTAAAGCGGCAAATGCGTGGTTATTACAACGAAACTTGCAAGTAATTGACTGGAAAGCATAATTATTCGCCCTAAAGGGTTTACCCCGAGCTAAAAGTAGGGT
>CAIYCP010000054.1 GCA_903924715.1 uncultured beta proteobacterium | reverse complement strand
TGACCATGCAGCATTCGACTTTGTGCCAAACTAAAATACAGTCGCTCGCGCGCACGGGTAATCGCCACATACATCAAGCGCCGCTCTTCTTCAAGCCCAGATTGCTCATGGACGCTGTTTTCGTGTGGGAACAAACCCTCTTCTAAACCCGTAATAAATACGGCATCAAACTCAAGGCCCTTGGCAGCATGTACCGTCATCAGTTGGACGGCATCTTGACCCGCCTGCGCTTGGTTATCCCCTGCCTCAAGTGCCGCGTGCGACAAAAACGCCATCAAGGGCGACAGGCCACCAAAGCCTCCTTCCAGTGGATCTTGTTCGGGCGCGGAGGGATTCACCTCGAGCGCCATCGACTCAGAAACAATGACTTCACCGGCTGGCAAGCCAGACACATTGGCTTCAGAGGCAAAGGCAGCCGCGGCAGTGACCAGTTCGTTTAAGTTTTCGATACGATCAGCGCCTTCGCGATCTTGCTGATAATGCGCGATCAAACCGCTATGGGCGATCACATGCTCGACCATCTCAGGTAAGGGTAAGTGACGCGTTTCGTCGGCCAGGCGTTGAATCATCTGTGCAAACTGCAACAGATTTCCACCACCCTTGCCCGCAACACGGGCAACCGCATTAGACAAACTTGTATCAAAGGCCTTGGCTTGATCACTCAACTGCTCGAGCGTGCGCGCACCAATTCCGCGAGGCGGAAAGTTCACGACCCTCATCCAAGAGGTATCGTCATCGGGATTCGCCATCAAACGCAAATAGGCGAGCGCATGCTTAACCTCTTGTCGCTCAAAAAAGCGTAAGCCCCCATAGACCTTGTAAGCGATACCCGCCGAAAACAAACCATGCTCGATTACGCGCGACTGCGCATTGCTGCGATACAGCACCGCAATTTGACTGCGGTCGCGTCCATCTGAGATCAACCCGCGAACCTCATCCACCAACCACTGCGCCTCGAGCAAATCGGTCGGCTGTTCGACGACACGAATCTGCTCACCCTCGCCTTGTTCGGTCCAGAGATTTTTTCCTAAGCGCCCATTGTTATGGCAAATTAGCGCGTTTGCAGCATCCAGAATATGACCAAACGAGCGGTAGTTCTGCTCGAGTCGAATCACGGTTCCGTGCGCGTAGTCACGCTCAAAGTCGGCCATGTTGCCAACATTGGCCCCACGGAATGCGTAGATCGACTGATCATCGTCTCCTACCGCAAACATGTTGGCACCTCCGCCTGACAGCAAGGTGAGCCACTTATATTGCAGCGTATTGGTGTCTTGAAATTCATCAACCAGCACATGGCGAAAGCGACGCTGGTAGTGTGACCGAATAGGTTCGTGGCGCAACAGTAACTCGTACGCGCGCAACAACAACTCTGGAAAATCAACCACACCCTCGCGCTGACACTGTGTTTCGTAGAGGGTATAGATTTCAATCATGCGGCGTCGAAAACTATCGAACGCCTCAACGTCGCCTGGACGTTGTCCGTCTTCTTTGGCCCCGTTGATAAACCTCTGCACATCACGCGGCGGATACTTTTCATCATCAACCGCGTTGGCCTTCAACAACCGCTTGATCGCGGCCAACTGGTCGGCCGTATCCAAAATCTGAAAAGACTGCGGCAAGCCGGCGTCACGATGGTGCGCCCTGAGCATGCGGTTGCATAAACCGTGAAAGGTGCCAATCCACAGACCGCGCGGATCGATCGGCAAGAGCGCCGACACCCGCGAGAGCATTTCTCGCGCCGCTTTATTTGTGAAGGTGACGGCCAACAAGCCTTGAGGGCTGACTTGACCGGTTTGAATCAGCCAGGCCATACGGGTGGTTAATACCCGCGTCTTACCGCTACCGGCCCCGGCCAGAACGAGTGCGTGCTGCGCCGCGAGGGTAACTGCTTCGCGCTGTGGTGCGTTAAGTTTGTCGATCATGCCGCATAGCGGCGTAAGCGTAGGGCAAACTCTTCGAGACTCACAATACCGCTTTGTTGAGCACGTTGACACCAAGCCTGTAAGTCGTGCAACAGCTGCTCGCTTGACGCGGTAGAGCTATCCCACAATTTAGCGAGCTCGTGGCGCATTTGAACCAGCGTGGCCAATGCTGCAGTTTGCGACAGGGCGTGATCGATGCGTGCACGTTCAGCGGCAGGCAAGGTTTCGTCGCCTCGCCCAAGCCAATGCGTTGCAGCTGCCAAGGCCTGAGCATGCGTCGCGTCATTTGCTGGCGCTGTGGACGCGTTCAAACGGCTCAATTCGGCTCGGCATGCCGTTTTCATGATAGTCGTATAGCGCTCGAGAATCTCAAAACGGTGGGCAATCACGCCTTGCAAGGTACGCGCATCGACGCCGCCTTTACCCATGGGCTCGAGTCGTAACCGAGGTGCCATTTTTTTAACTTTTGCTAAACCAAGCGCCTGCAAACCAAGAATATATGTCCAGCCGATATCAAGCTCGTACCATTTGCTCGAGAACTTGGCCGATGTTCCAAAAGCGTGGTGATTATTGTGAAGCTCTTCGCCGCCAATCAAAATACCTATCGGAAAGACGTTAGTACTGGTGTCTGGCGAGGCAAAGTTGCGATAGCCAAAATAATGACCAACGCCGTTGACGACCCCAGCTGCCCAAAAAGGAATCCAGGCCATCTGCACAGCCCATACCGTCAGCCCTAACGCGCCAAACAGCGCCACGTCAATGACCAGCATAATCAAAATGCCCCGAGCGCTATAGCGCGTATAGATATGCTCTTCAACCCAGTCGGCAGGCGTTCCGTGACCAAACTTCGAAAGTGTTTCTGCGTTTTTTGACTCGTGGCGATACAGTTCGGCACCACTAAAAAGCACCTTGTTGATACCGTAGATCATGGGCGAGTGAGGATCGCCATCACGTTCACAACGCGCGTGATGTTTACGATGGATGGCAACCCATTCTTTTGTGACCATGCCCGTGGTCAGCCAAAGCCAGAAACGAAAGAAATGCATCACCACTGGATGCAAGTCAAGGCCACGATGGGCTTGGCTTCGGTGCAAAAAAATCGTGACTGCCGCGATGGTGACGTGCGTTAGACCAAGCGTGATTAACGCAACCTGCCACCAAGAAGCCTGTAACAAACCGCCCGCAGCAAAAGAAATGATTTCGTTCATGTATGTATGGATCGCCTACGACAAAATAGTCAATGCTATTTTAGCCTAACCCACCCAGTTGACTAGCCTACCCGAACAAAATTTTTGCGTAAAATCAAACGATTAAGCCTTTTCAATCGGGGCGGTCTTTTTGGCCGCACGTGGTTTTTTGACTGGTTTTGCAGGTTCAACAGACGCTTGCTCGGCTTGCGGGCTGTCTTCAGACTCTAAGAGAGGTTCTATTTCAAGCGCCACTTTGCGTTTTGACGTGGTTTTTAACGCTACGCCCAGCTCAGCTTTACGTCGCTCAAACACCGCAGCAAAAAAACCGTCTGTACCGTGCACGTCCGGCCTCAAGTTTAAATAAGGCCCTTCAAGCTGCAAGGGGGTGCGTGCTGCGAGTAATTCGGCCGCATCTATCAGCTCAAAGTCTGGGTGTTCGGCCAAAAACCGCTCTGCCTGGGCCTGATTTTCTTCAACCAGCAGACTGCACGTCGCATAGACCAAACGCCCGCCAGGTGCCACACATCTTGAGGCGCTGGCTAAAATACGGGCTTGTAATGCGGTCAGTTCTTGCAAGCTCGGCACGGATTGTCGCCATTTCAGGTCGGGGTTTCGACGCAAAGTGCCGACACCGCTGCAAGGCGCATCGACCAAGACACGCTGGGCTTTACCCGCCAAACGCCTGACCCGCGTGTCGTTTTCATGCTCAAGCACCACCGGCACAATATTTGACAAACCGCTGCGCGCAAAACGTGGCTTAGCCTTGGCAAGCCGTGCCGCCGACACATCAAGCGCATACAAGCGCCCAGTCGAACGCATCAAAGCGCCTAACAAAAGCGTTTTACCGCCCGCTCCGGCGCAAAAGTCCACCACCATTTCGCCACGTTTGGGCCCGACCAGTAATGCCAACAACTGGCTGCCCTCATCTTGCACTTCGATCAAGCCGTGTTCAAACTGATGCCATTTATTCATGGCAGGCCGCCCTGTCAACCTGATTCCCCAAGGTGAATAAGGCGTCGCAACCGGGGCATGGCGCACTGCGTTGCCGCGCGTTAAATCGGCGAGCATCTCGTCGCGCTCAGCCTTCATGGGATTCACCCGGATATCAAGCGCCGCTGGTTGATTCAACGCGAGCGCCAGGGACTCAAGATCAGGCAAGTATTGAAGTCGCTCAAACAACCAATCAGGCAGACTTGTGCGAACCTCAACGGCCAGAGACTGTTCGTCGATTTGAGCAATACGGTCGAGCCAGGCAATTTCGCCAGGGTCAAGCACTTCGCGAACGCGACCGTTGTCGATCATCACGATTGCGCCCTGAATCGCCAAGCGTCGTACCGCATTGCCCACCCCGCTTTCCGCGAGCTGTCGATAACGTCTCAAGTTACGCAAGACGTCATACACGACCTCAGCGACTTCAGCGCGATCACGCACACCCAGTTTTGGGTGCGCCCTAAACCAATGCGATACGACAGAGTCCGCCGCGAATTGCCACGTCAACACCTCATCCAGTACCTGTCGAATTTGATCTAACCGAATCGTCATCGGCGGTAACCTGGGTTTGACTCGACCCGTGTAAGTGGACTGTTGTGGTTCAGCACGCTCACCAGCGGCTCGGTCGCCCGGGTAGCCCGCACCTTCACGCGCAGCGCCCGATCGTTGAGCAAACGGCGTTGCATTCATCAGTCGCTCAGTCGCAGACCCTTTACGCGGCAGCGCTGACCCACTTGCACGCGCAGCTTCACGCGCGGCCTCTTTGGTGCCAACACGTGAAGCGCCCTTCGCCCCACCTGGCGCACGTGTGTCTGAAAAGGTTTTACCGCCTCGCGCTGAGCCTGCCTGGGTATCGCGGCGTGCGGGTTTTTTTGAATCGATCACTGAGCCTGCTCCGAAACGAGTAAGCGCATGGACACGCCATCAACCTGTACGCGCTGATCAGGCATGAGTTTGACTCGCGCTTGCGCGAGCCACGTTGCAACTTGAGGATAAACACGGTGCTCGACGCTCAGGACACGCGCGGCGAGTGTTTCAGGCGAATCGTCGGCCAAGACCGGCACCACACCCTGCGCAATAATCGGTCCGTGATCCAGGACGGGCGTCACAAAATGCACGGTACAGCCGTGGCCTTGCACACCACTGGCCAACGCCTGCTCGTGCGTGTGCAAACCCGGAAATGCTGGTAGCAATGAGGGATGAATATTAACCAAGCGGGCGGCATAATGCTCAACAAAGCTTGGGGTCAACACCCGCATAAAACCGGCTAACAAGACGTAATCTGGCGAATAGCGATCGATCACCGTTGCCAAGGCCTGATCAAAGTCTTCGCGCGAAGCAAAATCTTTATGAGGGACCACCTCGGTCGCAACCCCCTGAGCCTGTGCCCATGCAAGACCCGCGGCCTGCGCCCGGTTTGAAATCACTGCAACAACCTCGGCCGGACACGCCTCGGACTGACAGGCACGCACCAATTCCTGCATATTTGATCCCTGGCCAGAGATCAAAATAACGAAGCGACAACGCAAAATATGGGTATCAGACATGGGTTTTCAAAGACAAGACAGTATGAAATTGTAAACTGTTGCTTGTGAACACCTCTTTATGCATTTTTCGACAAGCCTCGGCCCCTCTGTTACGACGCCCGACCGCGCTCTCTATCGGTAATTTTGATGGGGTGCATCTGGGGCATCTAGCCATGCTTGATCAAGTCACACAAGCCGCGCAAGCGCGGGGGTTGGCCCCCACCGTTTTAACCTTTGCCCCACACCCCCGTCAGTATTTTGCTGAACTGAACCGACGCCCAGAACTGTCTCCCCCTCAAATTAATGGCCTGCGCGACAAGCTCAGCGCTTTGGGTCAAGCGGGCATCGAACAGGTGATTCTTGCTCGCTTTAATCAAAAACTGGCAGAAATGTCTGCCCAAGACTTTATCGAGCAATTATTAGTACTGGGCTTGAACGCTCAATGGCTCATTGTTGGCGAAGATTTTCGCTTCGGTCGCCAGCGCTCAGGCGATGTGACCTTGCTCAAGAAGCTGGGTCCAGGCTATGGCTTAGAGGTTCATACCTTGTCTGTCGTCAAAGACCTCAACGGCCACCGCGTCTCAAGCTCTGAAGTTCGAGCAGCGCTTGCCGCCGGTGATCTGACGCAGTCTGCCAGCTTGCTCGGACGCCCCTATTCAATGACGGGCCACGTTGTTCACGGCAAAAAGCTAGGCCGCACCCTGAATATGCCCACCTTGAACATGCGCGTCACGCCGCGTTGCGCCGCCCGCTCAGGAATCTACGTGGTTCGAGTGCACGGCCTAGGTAGCGAGGCACTGCCGGGAGTCGCGAGCCTGGGCGTGCGACCGACCGTCGAAGACGATGGCAGAATTTTGCTAGAGACCCACCTTTTCGATATCAACGTAGATGCTTACGGTAAACTCATTCGCGTCGAACTTCTCAAACATCTTCGAGACGAAGAGAAGTTTCCTGATCTTCCAACCCTGACTGCCGCCATGCATGCCGATGCACAGCAAGCGCGGGCTTATTTTGCGCCTCATGGACTATAAACAAACACTCAACTTGCCCGACACCCCATTTCCGATGCGTGGCGACCTGCCCCGTCGTGAACCCCTCTGGGTGGCACAATGGCAAGAAAAACGCGTCTACCAAGCTATTCGCCAAGCAAGCAAAGGTCGCCCGACCTTCTTGCTACACGATGGCCCGCCTTACGCAAACGGTGACATTCACATTGGTCACGCGGTCAACAAAATCCTGAAAGACATCATCGTGAAAAGCCGCAATATGGCGGGCTTTGATGCGGCATACGTACCAGGTTGGGACTGCCATGGGATGCCGATTGAAATTCAAATTGAAAAAAAATACGGCAAGCACCTACCCGTCGCCGAAGTGCAAGCCAAGGCGCGTGCTTACGCACTTGAGCAAATTGAACGTCAGAAAAAAGACTTTGAACGTCTCGGGGTTCTGGGTGACTGGGATCGCCCCTATCTGACAATGAGTTTCAGCAATGAAGCCAACGAAATTCGTGCGCTGGGCCGCATCCTTGAAAATGGCTACGTCTTCAGAGGCTTAAAGCCTGTGAACTGGTGTTTTGACTGCGGCTCGGCGCTTGCCGAGGCTGAAGTTGAATATGCAGATCGTAAAGATCCAGCTGTGCACATTGCGTTTCCATTTACAGATCGTGCTGCGCTTGCAAAGGCCTTTGGTCTGCACGAAGTTCAAGCCGGCGCCATCGTCATCTGGACCACGACCCCCTGGACGATCCCCTCGAATCAAGCGCTAAATGTTCACCCTGAATTTGAATACGCCCTGGTGCGCGTCAGCCCAGCACCGGCAACCGGAGCGCTGTTACTTTTGGCGCACGACCGTGTTCAAGCCTGCCTAAAAGAGTGGAATCTACAGGGTGAAGTGATTGCGCGCTGCTTAGGCCAGGCTTTAAACAAACTTGAATTCGAACACCCCTTGGCGCGCTTCGATTCAGGTTATCAACGAGTCTCTCCCATCTATCTTGGCGATTACGTCACACTCGACACCGGCACAGGTGTCGTGCATTCAGCACCCGCCTACGGTGTCGAAGACTTTTTGTCCTGCAAAGCAAATGGCATCAAAGATGCCGACATCATCAGCCCCGTCATGGGTGATGGTAAGTTTGTACCAAGCTTGCCCGGCTTCGGCGGCTTATCGATCTGGGCGGCCAATCCAAAAATTGTTGAGGCACTGACACAAGCGGGTACTCTACTTAAACAAGAGCCACACTCGCACAGCTACATGCATTGCTGGCGCCACAAAACGCCTATCATCTATCGGGCAACGAGCCAATGGTTTGCGGGCATGGATGTGCAACCCAATACAGCGGCCCCCACCCTTCGCAAAAGCGCACTGGCTGCAATCGAAGCCACCGCGTTTTACCCAGCATGGGGCCGTGCACGCTTGCACGCCATGATCGCCAATCGTCCCGACTGGACCTTGTCACGACAACGCCAATGGGGCGTCCCCATGGCCTTCTTTATTCACAAAGAAACCGGTGCGCTGCACCCCGATACACCCGCCTTGCTCGAAGCCGTTGCAAAACGCGTCGAACAGCACGGCATCGAGGCCTGGCAGTCAATAGAACCGGCTGACCTGCTTGGCGCTGACGCCAGTCAATACGAAAAAAATCGCGACACACTTGACGTCTGGTTCGACTCGGGCACAACGCACGCCACGGTACTTGGCGGTTTAGACAATGCGCAACACGGCTCACACGGCGAGCTCCCCTGGCCTGCCGACATGTATCTCGAAGGCTCAGATCAACATCGGGGCTGGTTTCATTCGTCACTACTTACCGGGTGCATGCTCGAAGGCCGCGCGCCCTACAACAGCCTGCTGACGCACGGCTTCGTAGTGGATGGTCAAGGCCGCAAGATGAGCAAGTCGGTCGGCAATGTCATTGCCCCCCAAAAAGTATCGGACAGTTTAGGTGCCGAGATTTTGCGCCTTTGGGTGGCCAGCACGGATTACTCTGGCGAACTATCCATTTCTGATGAAATTCTGAAACGCGTGGTAGAAAGTTATCGTCGCATTCGCAACACACTGCGTTTCTTGTTGGCCAATCTGGCCGACTTTGATGCGGCAAATGATGCGCTATTGCCCGAGAACCTGCTTGAGATCGATCGTTATGCACTCGCGATGACCGCGCAGATGCAAGCCGAAGTCCTCAAAGGCTTTGAGCAATACGAGTTTCAACCCGCCATGTCTAGATTGCAACATTTTTGCTCTGAAGACTTGGGCGCGTTTTACCTCGATGTCTTGAAAGATCGCCTTTACACTTCGGCGCCACGCAGCATTGCCCGTCGTTCAGCGCAAACGGCTCTGTTGCACATTACTCAAACCCTGCTCAAACTCATGGCGCCGATTTTGTCGTTTACCGCCGAGGAGGCCTGGGGAATTTTGTGCGGTTCGACCTTAGCGAACCAAACCGAGTTAAGCCGCCTGACGATTTTCACCGAGTGTTATCACACCCTGCCTACGATTTCTGAAGCAGACACCCTACAACAACGTTGGAGTCGTTTGCGCGAAATTCGCGCCTTGGTGACACGCAAACTTGAAGAGCTTCGTACCGCAGGAAGCATCGGTTCCTCGCTGCAAGGCGAGGTCGATCTCACGGCTGCGGGTGAAGACCTGGCGCTACTACAAAGCGTTGCAGACCAACTGAAATTTATTCTGATAGTGTCTCGCGTAGGCATACACGCTGCCACTGGCACCAAAGACACTGAGCTACATATTGCCATCGCGCCCTCGCAACATAAAAAATGCGAACGCTGCTGGCACTGGTGTGACGATATCGGACACGATGCAAATCATCCCGATATTTGTGGACGCTGCGTGACCAACTTGAATGAAGCCCAAGTCAGCGGCTAGGCACCCATGACCACCGCGTCTGAATCACGCAACCCCACGCAAGCGCCGCCCAAGTTAACGCGCTGGGTTCTGCTCGCGAGCCTGCTTTTACTCATTGACCAGCTCAGTAAACTTTGGTTCGATTCAGCCTTACGCTATGGCGAACGCCTTCACGTCTTATCCTTTTTTGACTTCACGCTTCTTTACAACCGCGGCGCCGCTTTTAGCTTTTTAGCGAATGAACCCGGCTGGCAACGCTGGTTTTTTACGATTTTAGGACTGGGTGCATCGGGCTTTATCCTTTGGATGATGCACAAAAATCGCAACCAGTCGCGCTTGCTGCTGGCCTTAACCTTGATTTTAGGAGGGGCTCTGGGCAACGTCATCGATCGGCTAGCCTACGGCCATGTGATCGATTTTTTGTTGTTCTATTGGCGAAACTGGTACTACCCAGCCTTTAATATCGCTGACACATGCATCACACTCGGTGCTATCCTGTTGATTCTAGATGAAGTTATTCGCCTTCGAGGCCACCATGCCAGATCTTCATAACAAACGCATCGTGTTGGGCTTAAGCGGCGGAATCGCCTGCTATAAGTCTGCAGAGCTCGTGCGCCGCCTCGTAGAACAAGGTGCCACCGTTGATGTCATCATGACCGACGCTGCCACCCACTTTATTACCGCAGTGACCATGCAGGCCCTCAGTGGACGCCCCGTGTTTACCGATGCGTGGGATCCCCGTATTCCGAACAATATGGCGCACATTGATTTAAGCCGCGGTGCCGATGCAATCATCGTCGCGCCAGCGTCGGCAGATTTCATGGCCAAGCTGGTGCAAGGTCGTGCGGATGACTTATTGTCAACATTATGTTTGGCACGTGCCTGCCCACTCTTGGTCGCGCCCGCCATGAATCGCGAAATGTGGTCAGCGGCCCCCACCCAGCGAAATGTGGCTCAACTCAAACAAGATGGTGTCAGCGTGTTAGGGCCGGCTGCAGGCGACCAAGCCTGTGGCGAAACAGGCGATGGCCGTATGCTCGAACCCTCTCAGCTACTGGCCGAGCTCATCGCTTTTTTTCAACCTAAACTTTTACAGAGTAAGCGAGTACTGATTACCGCAGGCCCCACCATCGAACCGATTGATCCGGTTCGCGTGCTGACCAATCGTTCGTCTGGTAAAACAGGTTATGCGTTGGCAAAAGCTGCCCGTGAGGCGGGCGCAGAAGTCACCTTAGTTTCTGGCCCAACCGCCTTGCCAACACCACATGGCGTTCTGTGCATTCAAGTTCAAACTGCGCAGCAAATGCATGACGCAGTGCTCGCGCACGTCAAACAACAAGATGTCTTTATCTCGGTTGCCGCTGTGGCTGACTGGCGGATCGAAAATATTGCGACCGACAAAATCAAAAAAGATCACACGACAAATAAATCACATACCCCCGACTTAAAGTTTGCACTCAATCCCGACATTCTGGCCACGGTTGCCGCTCTACCCAATGCCCCCTGGTGCGTGGGGTTCGCCGCTGAAACTGAACGCCTCTCTGAATTTGCACAAGCTAAACGGGTGCGCAAGGGAATCCCCATGCTGATCGGCAATCTTGCACAGCACGTGATGGATGCCGATCACACGACGGTCAGTATTTTTGACGAACACGGTGAGCATCCTCTGCCCACAAGCGCCAAACAGGATATCGCGCGTCAACTCATTGCCGCCATTGCGGCGCGTCTTCCGAACAAAAAATAATTACTGACCCGCATGGATGCGCTCATTACCCAGATGGGGCAGTTCATTCAGACCAATCAGGCCTGGGCCGGACCGATCATTTTTTTAATGACCTTTGGCGAATCGATGCTGATCATTGGCATCTTGCTACCCGCTACCGTTTTACTCATGATGAGTGGTGGCCTGATAGGTAGTGGCATACTGCCCATGCTTCCGCCTTTAGTCTGGGGCTTTTCGGGCGCCGTTCTTGGCGATGCGCTGTCGTATTGGATCGGCAAGTGGATTGGACCACGTGTTTTAAGAATGAAGGTGCTCAAAACACACCGCCACTCGGTCGCGCGCGCACACCTGCTTTGTTATCGCTATGGTTTCTTAGCCGTTTTACTCGGACGCTTTTTAGGCCCGATGCGCAGTCTGATGCCGACAGTCGCCGGTGTCATGGGCATGCCTGAAAAGAAATTTCAACTCGCAAATATTTTGTCCGCCTTCATATGGGTTCCCGCGTTACTGGCGCCGGGTTACTTAACCGCGATTAGCGTCGATGCCGCCAAACACTCGCGCGAGTCGTTGATTTACTCAGGACTTGGTTGCGCGGTATTGATCGGACTTGCAGTCTTAATCTGGATGACGCGCAGCGCTCATCAAGATAAACGACGTCGTACCACCTTAAGGAAATAACTTTGAAAACGGTTGAATTAAAAATTCTAGATCCGCGGATGCGTGAACAGATTCCAAGCTATGCCACCCCTGGCTCGGCGGGCTTGGATTTACGCGCCGCGATTGAAGCACCCTTGGTCATCGAACCAGGTGCCACGCACCTTGTTCCGACTGGACTATCGATTCATGTCGCAGATCCTGGCTATGCTGCAGTCATTTTGCCGCGTTCGGGGCTCGGCCATAAACACGGAATCGTCTTGGGCAATCTGGTTGGTTTAATTGACTCAGACTATCAGGGGCCGTTGATGGTCTCTGCCTGGAATCGCAGCCAAACGGCCTACAC
>CAIYCP010000053.1 GCA_903924715.1 uncultured beta proteobacterium | reverse complement strand
GTTGATATGGGCCTCTGGGCTGCAATAAACTGCGCCAAAAGAGGTGCCCACTGCAGCCAGTGCCAAAGCGTTTGCGCCCGTGCCCGTTGGGACTGGAAACACCTGCACCGGTTGCTCAAACAAGGTACTGAACTTGGCATTTAACTGTTTTGTGATTTCGTCGCCACCATAGCCAAGAACCGAACCGACGTTGGCTTGCACCAAGGCCTCGATTAACTCGGGTGCGGCGCACCCACAGTTGTCGCTACGAAACTCTAAGTGTGTGAGGGGCATAGGGTCTTTTTGGCTAAAGAACTCGCGGTTAAATCACGATCTGTGTGCCGAGTTCGACAACACGATTGGCGGGAATTTTAAAAAAGTCAGTGGCACTAGTTGCATTTTTAGACATGACTCTAAAAATTTGTGCCCGTATTGAAATGAAACTACTTTTACGAGCAGGTACGATCGTTTCACGCGCCAAGTAAAAAGTGGTCGACATCATGTCAAAGCTCATGCCCAGGGGTTCGCATAACTGAAGTGCGCGCGGAACATCTGGGTTTTGCATAAAACCATAGGTCACAATGATGCGGCTAAAGTTTTTACCCAAATCTTGAATCTCAACGCGATTCGAATTTTTAACGAAAGGCGAATCCGCAGTTTTGATGGTCATTAAAACCACACGTTCGTGCAAAATCTGATTGTGCTTTAGATTGTGCAACAGTGCAGAGGGCACGCCGTTGGGCGAACTGGTCATAAAAATTGCAGTGCCTTTGACGCGATGCACATCACCGGTGAACTCGATAAAAGATTCGAGCGGCATACTGCTTTGCGCGAGTTCATCATTAATCAGCTTGCGACCTCGACGCCAAGTGGTCAACACCGTAAACGACACAACACCTACCGCAAGCGGAAACCAACCACCTTCAGGAATCTTAAGTGCATTCGCTGAGAAAAATGCGATGTCAATGATGAATAGCGAGCCTGCCACCAAGATGACAAAAAACCAGTTCCACCGCCACAATAAACGCATGACAAACGCGATCAAAATAGTGTCGATGAGCATGGTGCCGGTTACTGCGATACCGTACGCTGCCGCTAAATTCGAAGACGATTTAAAACCGATGACCAAGGCAACGACTGAGACATAAAGCGTCCAGTTCGTAAAAGGCACATAGATCTGTCCTTCCTCTTTGCCGGAAGTATGAATAATGGGCATGCGCGGTAATAGCCCCATTTGCACTGCCTGGCGGGCGACTGAAAAGGCGCCGGAGATCACCGCTTGGGACGCGATCACGGTGGCGACGGTTGAAAGTGCAACCATTGGTATCAGTGCCCAGTCTGGCGCGAGCAGGTAGAACGGATTGCGAATGGCCTGCGGGTCATGCAGGAGTAGGGCGCCTTGTCCAAAATAATTCAACACCAAGGCAGGCAAGACGAAGCCAAACCAAGCCAGACGTATGGGTGATCGACCGAAATGGCCCATATCGGTATAAAGCGCTTCGCCGCCAGTGACCGCCAACACGACCGCAGACAGCGCTAAAAAGGCCAGTTTGGGGAAGTCACTAATAAACTGAAAGGCGTAATAGGGATTTAACGCGACCAGTACTTCGGGGTGGCGAATGATCTGGGCGATTCCGAGGCCCGCTAATACTGTGAACCATACGATCATGACGGGGCCAAAGAATAGGCCGACCAGACCGGTTCCCCGTTTTTGAATCATAAACAAACCCGTAAGTACGATCACGGTTGCCGGAATCACAAAGTCTTTGAGCGAAGGTGCGATGATTTCAAGACCTTCGGCAGCCGATAAGACTGAGATAGCAGGGGTGATCATGCTGTCGCCATAGAACAGCGCAGCCGCAAAGATACCCAGCATTGTCAGGATCCAGCTGAGCCAGGCGGGATTTTGACGAGAGGTAATCAGTGCAAGTAAAGCGAGCGATCCGCCTTCGCCTCGATTATCTGCGCGCATGATGATGGCGACATACTTAATCGACACCAGCACCATGATTGCCCAAAAAACCATTGAAAGTAGGCCGAGAATATTTTCTGGCGTCACTGGCAGCGGATGATGACCGCTGAAGATTTCTTTCAGCGCATAAAGGGGGCTGGTTCCGATATCGCCGAAGACAACGCCAATCGCACCAAGGGTCAGGGCAGGCAAGGCCTTATCAGTTTTCATTCAATCACATTCAATAAACCACAAGCCGTGATTGTATGGGCTAACGCTGTCGATGGGAAATTGGCCGTCGAAAATCTATTCAGCTTTAATGTTTCTTTCTTTCACGATTTTCGCCCATTTACTAGTATCTTCTTTGATTTGCCGCGAAAACTGTTCGGGCGTGCTGGCGATGACCTCGGTTCCCATTTTTTCAAGTTGTCCGCGAAGGTCTGGTTGCGCTAAAACGCCGGCAATATCTTGATGTAGTTTTGCAATGATGTCTTTAGGCGTTTGCGCCGGTGCAACAAAACCAAACCAGTTTGTAAAGTCGTAGCCGGGCACACCCGATTCGGCCACCGTTGGCGCATTCGGCAACACAGGCGAGCGATTGGCACCAAGTACCGCCAACACCTTTAAGCGTCCTGATTGGATGTGTGGCAATGATTGCACAAGACTATCCATTGTGAAATCAACCTGGCCACCCATTAAATCGGTAAAGCTTGGTCCGCTACCTTTGTACGGTACGTGCGTAAATTTAGTGTCGGTCATACTTGCTAGCAATTCGATCGCCAGGTGTGGCGCACCGCCCATACCTGAAGAAGAATAGTTGAGCTTGCCAGGCTTTTGTTTCGCTAACGCAATGAGCTCTTGAACGTTGTTTGCCGCCAGCGATGGATGGGCAACCAACACAAAGGTCACGCCCACCACGTTCGTAATGGCGGCTAGATCCTTGGCCGGATCAATGTCCATCTTGTATAGGTGAGGATTAATCGCCATGTTGCCTAAGGTGGCCAGCATGATGGTGTAACCGTTGGGTTCAGCACGTGCCGCTAGCGCGGTGCCGATGGTGCCACCGGCACCCCCTTTATTTTCGACGATGACCGATTGCCCCCAGACTGCAGTGAGGCCCTGCGCCACTTTCCGGGCCACAATGTCTGTTCCACCGCCTGGCGGAAACGCCACGATCATGGTGACGGGTTTAGTTGGAT
>CAIYCP010000052.1 GCA_903924715.1 uncultured beta proteobacterium | reverse complement strand
GGTATCTTTGGCCGTCAATCAACCCCTGCTTATCATGGCGAGCCTTCAATCCGGCGTGACCAATCAGCAAACCCTGCGTCAATTTATTAAAGGTAAAGAGCAAAAACTAAACTACGGTTCAGCAGGGACAGGCAATCTGACGCATTTGGCGATGTACGTTGTGCTGCAAGGAATTGGAGTTGACGCGGTTCATATCCCCTACAAGGGTGGGGCAGGGGCCTTTCCAGATTTCATCGCAGGGCGACTTGATCTTTTTGCTGACCCCATCAATTCTGCCTACCCGTATGTTCGAGATAAGCGCGTCACTGCGCTTGCAGTGACAAGTGAAAAACGCTCTTCGCTGCTTCCGGATATCCCGACTGTCTCTGAATCCTTCGTGCCAGGATTTTCGATGGGGGCATGGCAAGCCTTGTTTGCGCCCGCCAACACGCCGACGGATGTTGTTGACAAGATAAGCAAAGCCTATCGCGCTGCACTCAACGATTCAGAAATTAAAGCCAGACTCGCAACGCAGGGCGCTGAAGCAATCGGTTCAACGCCCGACGAGCTGAAGGCTTTTCTGAATCTTGAAATCAATCGTTGGGAAAAACTTGTTCAAAGTTCGGGAATAAAAATTGATTGAGGAATAGTCGTGATCATAGTCCTAGTGTTTTGACGAGGTCGCCCCATTTTTTGCTTTCAGCTTGAATGAACGCACTAAATTCCTTTGCATTAAGCGGCGACACTTCCGACCCCGTTGCAGCAATCTTGTCTTTGATTTTTTGCATTTCAAGAATTTTGCTTAGCTCAGCCGCCAATTTTTGAATGATTTGATTGTTTGTTCCGGCAGGGGCTAACAAGCCGTACCAGACAGAGGCTTCATAATCGGGGATGTTCAGTGCTTCGGCAAACGTCGGTATGTTTGGAAATTCAGTTGAGCGCTGACGGGTTCCGATCGCTAAGGCGTTCATGCGTCCAGCAAGAATCTGTTGGCCTGCAGCGGGTATGACAGGCAGATAAAAAGACACTTGCCCACTGATCACATCTGTTAGCGCTTGCGAGCCAGTTTTGTAAGGGACTTCGGTGACTTCGATTCCAGTTTGTCTTGCGAATAATTCAACTTCAAGATGACTGCCAGTCCCTTTTCCAGACGTTGCGTAGTTTAATTTTCCTGGATTCTTTTTTGCTTCACGGATGAGTTCGCCAAGCGTTTGAAAGGGCATCTGGGGACCGACGACGAGTACGAGCGGTAAGATCGCCACGCGCATGATCGGCGCAAAGTCCTTGGTCGGATCGTACTGAGGTTTGGCCTCCATGTGTGCACTTACCGTTAGGGTGGTGGGCGCTAGAAGCAGTGTGTGTCCATCAGGAGCGGCTCGTGCCGCTGCGACTGTCCCCTTGGCGCCACCCGCCCCGGCGATGTTCTCAATGACGACGGGAGTGTTCAAATTAATAGCGAGCTGTTCACCTAAAATACGGGCAATGGTGTCGGCACCACTGCCCACTGCATAGGCCACGATTACTTTGATCGAGCGGGTAGGATAATCATCTGCGTGTACAGGGCCAACTCCCAAGGTCGCAAGTGAGAAAATCGTTGCGATCATCCAGCTTCTAAGTTTTTGCATTTTTTATTATTCGCTTTTTTTAGTAAATAGATCTACTGCTGGCGATAAATTGATTAGTCTACCGTGGCGCCCGATACTTTCACTATCTCAGCCCACTTAATGATGTCCTCGGCTAAGCGAGATTTGAATTGCTCTTGTGTGTCAAACGCTAATTCGAGTCCAAGTTCTGTTAGTTGTTTTTGCACAGCAGGTTTTTTCATCACGGATGCCGTGATTTGATAAAGCTTGTCTGTCACGCCAGCGGGGGTGCCTGCAATGGCAAAAAGTCCTACCCACAGCTCTCCAGAAAATCCCGGAATCTGCTCAATCATTGCGGGCACATCGGGTAACGAGGGGGAACGGTCTGATGTGCTCACACCCAGAGCACGCAGTTGCCCTTGGCGAATCGTGCCGAGCGACGAGGGCAGGCTGGCAAACGCGATCGGCACATGCCCGCCGAGCACATCGGCCATCGCAGGGGCGATTCCTTTATAAGGAATATGTTCCATCTTATAGCCCCCCTTTTGGTCCATCATGACACCTAGTAAGTGATTGACACCACCATTACCCGCAGAGGCGAAGGGATATTTTTTAGGATTCGCTTTAATGAGCGCTAAAAATTCTGCCAGAGTTTTCGCCGGAAACGAGGGGTGCACGACCAGTACGTTCGGGACGCTACCAATGATCGCAATAGGAATGAAGTCTTTAACGGGATCAAAGCCGGTGTCTTTGTAAAGCGCAGGGTTGATGGCCTGTGCGCTATTGGTAGTCATGAGCAAGGTATAGCCATCTGGTGCGGCTGACTTGGTCTGAGCCGTACCGATGTTACCCCCCGCACCTGGCTTGTTGACGACGACTACGGGTTGCTGCAACTCTTTGCCAAGTTCGGTCGCCATTAAGCGCGCAACGATATCGTTGGTGCCGCCGGTCGTATTTGGGACGACGATCGTGATTGGATGATTTGGAAAAACCGCTGAGGATTGTGCGAGAACGGTTTGGTATGCAGTCGTTAAAACGAGGGCTACGAATAGCGGTAGAGCTTGAAAATGACGTTTGCTTTTAAGTAGCGGCATGTCGGATCTCCTGATTCTTTTTATTTACAAGCTTGAAGATGACGCTTAATTTACTGCCAATGCTTCTCTAACCATCGTTTCCATCCGCTCTGCTGTGGTTCCTGGCGGAAAAAAAGAAATGTACTGCCCTTTACGGTTCATGAGATAAATAAATGCAGTGTGATCGATTAGGTATTGACGGTCGTTGATGCGGACTTTTTCATAAAATGTTTTGTATTGAGTCGCAATCTCTTTTGTTTGTTCGGGTGTTCCGCGCAGGCCGATAATGCTTTTGTCGAAGTGGTTGACATATTTTCCGACTAAATCTTGCGTGTCGCGCTCTGGGTCCAGAGTGATGAAAATGGCTTGCACTTGCTCGCGTTCTTTGCCTAGCAGCTCCAATAAACGTGCCATATTCGCGAGATCAGTTGGGCAAATATCAGGGCAGAACATATAGCCAAAATAAATTAAGACGAGCTTGCCCTTAAAATCGCTTAAGCTTCGCGTCTGCCCAAATTGATCGCTTAGTGTAAAGGGGCCACCGATGGAGCCCTTTCCGGACATTAATTCAGCCATCAAGCGAGCGGAATCTGCTCTTGATTGAGTCGTTTCTGCAACACTATGCGTCAATGTACCGGCGAGGAATAAACTAATTAGAACCAAGCCGGCGAATCGAAAAAAATGCATCAGCTTCCGAATTGAAATTCAGTACCGGTGGTTGACGTCACTAAGCGGTCATTTAAAATACTTTGCATAGCGGTTACAAATCCTGGACCTGAGCAATGCAACGGAATCACAACGTCTGGATTGAATTTTTTGAGCGCTTCGACGGTTGAAGTTAAGTACGCATCTGCTGCGGGAAAGAGGTGAAACCCACCCAAGATTGCATGTACCTTCGTGACGCCAGAGACTTCAATGGCCTGCTGCACTGTATTTACAATGCCGGCATGGCCGCAAGAAGAAATCACGACTAAACCCCGATCGCGCAGATTGAAGGCAGTGCCATGTTCATGAACGTGCTCATCCTTCACAAACTTGCCGTCTGCTTTCGCATTGAGCTCAGGTAGGTCGCAGCCAATTCCATTTTTTTTGCTGAATTCAACTTGTGTGTTGGGCAAGACTGTTTCAAAACTGCTTCGCTTAATCGCGCCAGTGGTAAACGCATGGCCTTGAATGATAGTCGCGCTTTCGCAATAGACAATTTTTACCTTCAAAGCATCCAATTCACGGCGATCTAGAACGCCCCAGTCTGCAAAATGTCCCGGCGCTCCGATGACGGTTTTGCGATTGCAAAAATTGTCTTCACCGCCTACGTACAAAGTAAGGTCTACCGGTAGTTTCGCGCGATTTGCTTGCAGAAAGGCGATCAGGCCGCCGAAGTGATCGAAGTGTCCGTGGCTCAGAATCATGGCATGTTGCTGTTCGGGTTTGACGTCCATGATTTCCATGTTGCCGATCAGCGCTGTAGGGGTGTAGGCGTAATCCAGCAGCATATTTTTCTGGTCTTGGCCCATCTTCGATTCAAGCGCGAGCGCGAGGCCCCATTCGTTATGAAGCGCTTTGCGGAAGTCTTTGCTCGAAATAAATGGCGTACGCTTAATTTTGACCCATTTATTTTCCCCAGGCTTGGGCGAGTCATAACTACTATCCACAATCACTTTGATATTTAAGGAGTCGATCACAGGAACCGTGGTTGCTGCCTGCGCGAAAGCGCTAAATTGCGTTAATCCGGCGCCCGCTAACATGGCAGACGAGCCCAAAATGAATTGGCGACGGTTGAGAGTGTGATTGAGCATTGTTGTCTCCGTATTTGCGTTTGGGATAGATTAGATCGTTAACAGGAATCTAGCAAACTGGACGTACTATTGCCGTTGAATTCAAATAACGACTAATATAAGACGAAGGCGAGCCTAACTGCGCAAGCGAGCCTCAAAAATTAATAATAAAGTGGTTGCACCACGCGAGGAGATCGTATGAAAACGAACATCGTTCGACCTTGTTTCTTTTTACTCTCTATATTTACGGCGTTAACGGTCAGGGCTCAAAGCTTTCCCAGTGAGCCGATCAAAATTATTGTCCCTTACGCAGTCGGTGGTATTGCAGATGTCTTGGCCCGCTTGGTTGGCGCCCGCTTCGAAGCAATCTTAAAGCTTCCCGTCGTTGTCGAAAATCGTAGTGGAAGTAATGGGACCATCGCGATGCAGTTTGTCGCACAGGCCAAGCCAGATGGCTACACACTGTTACTTGGCAATTTAGGGACCCAAGTGGTCAACCGTTATTTATATCAAAATCTACCGTTTGATATCAAGCGCGGTTTCCAGCCGATTGGGCAAATTGCCGCGACACCCATGCTCTTGGTGGTCGCGGCGAATAGCCCGGCAAATAGTGTTGCCGATATCATTTCCTCAGGAAAAAGCGCATCCGCACAGTTGAACTTCGGTTCTGGCGGCAGTGGTTCGGCCTCTCACCTTGGGTTGATCATGCTCGCAACGATGGCAAAAATAGACATCGCCCATGTTCCTTATCGCGGTTCGTCGCAAATTGTGCCCGATTTGATTGGCGGACGACTGACCGCGTATTTTGATACGCCCCCGACCTCGCTTTCTTTGATTGGCGCGGGCAAACTTAAACCGCTTGGCGTGGCAAGCTTAGAGAGACAGCCAGCATTGCCGGGGGTGCCGACAATCGCCGAAACAATCCCGGGTTTTGAGTTATTGTCGTGGTTGGGTTTATTTGCCCCAGCTGGCCTGCCGCTTGACCGAGTCAATAAATTAAATGAGACCTTGAAAACTGTATTGCTTGAACCGAATTTTCGCAAACAGCTGATTGATCAAGGCAATGAGGTTTTGCCAAGTTCACCACAAGAATTCAGTGAATTTATCGAGCGCGAAGCAGTCCGAATTGGCGTCTTAGTTCAAGCAGCGGGTATTCGACCAGAATAATTTTTTAATGCGGTTTATCTCTACCTTAGTAGGAGTTTACAAATGTCTCAGTTACGTCATATTGTCATTGCTACACAAGATCCAGAAAAAGCTTTAGAGTTTTATACCAAAGCCTTTGGTTTTAAAAAGCTAAAGTATATGGATAACGAACGCGCAAGCGGTTATTTTTTAACAGACGATGTGCTTAATATTGCGCTTTTAAAATTCAAGAGCGATCAATTAGGTAAAGGAATGGATTATGTAGGCTTGCATCACTTCGGCGTCTACACAGACGATCCTGATGGTTGTGTTGAAGCGGTTCAGGCATTAGGTGGCAAACCTTATGTTGATGAAATGGAGCTTGCCCCACTGACCGATCGTAAACGTCCAGATAAATTTCGTGGTTTTGAAGGCATGGTTTTTGATG
>CAIYCP010000051.1 GCA_903924715.1 uncultured beta proteobacterium | reverse complement strand
TGTCAGTGCTGCGTCGATGTCTAGGCGTACCCAGGCTAACACCTCATGATCGACCGCATTGATGCGCTCGAGGCAGCTTTGGATGAGCCCTTCAGAGGTCAAGGACTTAGTACGCAACGCCCTGGCCATTTGGCTGAGCGTTAATTGATAGGGTTCTGTCATGTCTCGTTTGCTCTTTTTAGGGTACTTTACTGCATATTATGCACACCAAAGTGAGGCTTTTCTATGCAAACACCACAGATTAACCAAGCCGTTGCAAGCTTATTGCCGGTCTTTCGTGATCACGGGCGTATTGTTTCGCTTGATCCAGCCTGTCGACCGAGCTCACGCGCTGAAGGATATGCCGTGCAGGCGGCCTTACTCAAAGCGTTAGGCGAAACGGGTATTGGCTGGAAAATTGCTGCAACTAGCGCAGCGGGGCAGCAACATATTGGTGTGAGTGGCCCGCTTGCCGGGCGTTTGTTGCATTCGCGCTGCTTAAAAGACGGAGCAACGGTATCGCTGACAGGTAATTTCATGGCAGTTGCCGAAGCCGAGTTCGCTTTTCGTATTGGGCGCGATATTAAACGGCAGGGCGATACACCTCTTACGATGGCCGAGGTGATGGCTGGGGTTGAGGCCTTGCATGTTGCGATCGAAGTGCCCGCCTCGCGGTTTGAGGACTTTGCGAAGGCAGGTGAGGCGCAGTTGATTTCTGAGTTTGCGTGCGCGTGCTTTTTTGTTTTGGGACAAGAGGTTAAAACTGACTGGCGCAGTGTCGATTTAAAAGATCATCAGGTCAGTGTGCGTTGTAATGGTGAAGTCGTTGGAAAAGGGCAGGGATCCAATGTATTGGGCGACCCAAGGCTTGCATTAACTTGGCTTGCCAACGAATTGATCGATCACAATCGATTTTTGCAGGCCGGCGATGTCATCATGACCGGCACCTGTGTGGTGCCGGTGCCGATCAAAGTGGGTGATACCGTGACCGCAGATTTTGGCGCCTTTGGTTCGGTGAGTGCCAGTTTTAGTTGAGTCAGAGCGGTCGTCTAGGCGGCTTGCTGATTACTGATTGCAAAGACATTCACTGATCAATTCAACAGTGATTTCTTTGCACTCAGCCTCTTGCGCTACTTTTGCATTACTTCGCAGCAGGTGCGACTTCTTCTTGTAAGTTCGGACGCTCTTGCGCGCGGATGTCGGCGGTTAATACTTTGCCTGAATCAGCAACGGTGATCTTTTTCAAGGCACCACCTTTATCGCCGTTTCGTAAGGGACTGAAATTGACGGTGACTTTGTCGCCCTTTTTAACGGCAGTACGTGTCCAGCCGCCCGCTCTAACCAGATTACCTGGGCTTGTCATTTCCATGAGCCAAAGTGCGGCGGGCTCACCTTCTTTGATCACGCCGTAGATAAATATAGCGACGTGTGGATTGGTCCACTGAACTTCGCGCACCTCACCGATGATGGTCACACTGGTTGCATGATCAAACATGGTGGTTGAGTGATGAGCAAAGGCGGTGGGTGTGATCAGGCTGGTTGCCAGCGCCGTTGCTAATGCGAGCATTTTTTTAAGAACAATATTCATTTTTCTTTCCTTGATTTTCTAAAATCGAATCTAGTGAGCGTTCATTATTTTGGTGGAATGCGATTGCCGCCAACGTCGTGTTTGATCGGTACAAAAATATCGTTGCCGTATTTGTCTTTACCCGGTGCGTGATAGCCCTCAAGACAAACCCCTTCAACGATGTCGTACTTGCGTGCGCGCTGTCTAAAAAAGACGCGCGTTGTTTTCCAGGGCGCTGTTAATATTTTTGGTGCGATCACTTCGATTTCATCATGCATCACATCCTTATCTACGAGGCGAATGCGTTCTGTAATTTTCATGTCACCATTGTTAGGTACGCCCGCGGCTTCACTGATCGCAAGCCATGCTTGAGGCAGCACACCGACAGTACTGATGACCAAGGTGTCGCCTTCCCAGTGCCCAATCGAATGTCCGTGAAAAGTAGGATCCGGATCCTCGGGGTGAGGGCGTCCATCAGTATAGATTCGACGCAAGCGATTGCCGTCTGATTCACCGAGCATGGTCACGCGTCCAGGGGTAAACAGAATCTCCATGGCGTTGTGTGTAATCAACATCCATGCAGGCATGGCTTCAGGTAGGCAATCTACAAAGAGTGGTGGTGGTCGTCCGGCTTTTTCTTCTGCCAGCTGAAATTTGATCAGCTCAGCTGCTTCGGGCTTCCAAGGCGGCTGATTGGTTTTAGCTTGCTTGTCTTGATCGGTGATATTGGGGTTCCATACACCGCTCCAGTCGGGCAGCTTCGCGATGTCTGCCCAGTCTTTGGCAGTTGGGGGAGGGTTGATGATGTCCTTGGGTTGTGCGAGAGCAGCAAAGCTTAGTGCGGCTAGGGCAGCAACGGCTAAGTACCGCATTCGTTGATTCATGTTTGTCTCCAGTGATACTGGTTAAAGTTATGGGTCAGACTTAGGTAAAGATAAAACGCGCTGTTAGCTAGGAATCGTTGGCGTTAAAGTGAAGCCAATCCATCGCCCGAAAATGACTACGCTCAGCCAAAAGGTCAGTGAAAGTGCACCCGCCACGCGCGCTGCCGTGGGTGGCCGAACTGCTTGATCCCATTGATTCACTGATCGGTAGATGCCATATTGAAAGATGAGCATATTCAAACCGGCCAGTACCAAGAGCAGGAGTTTGCCTTGAAAGTAAAAATTGTTGGCGTAAGCCAAGGCGTTTGAAATAAAAAGAATGACGCCTGAGACCGCGGCGAGCATGAACATGATCCAAGTGAGGGGTAGAGTTTGCTCTGCAATTCGGCGCACCGGGCGTTCGATTGACGCCCAGCCTAATAAACGCAAATCAACAATGGCAATCGAGCCAAGCACGAGTGTGATGGCGATCACATGGGCCGACTCAATCCACGGAAACAATGAGTCGTTTTCACGGATGGTGACTGCTAGCGCGGTGTCATATAGCCATTTGCACAAGTTATCAATAGTCATCTGTTTTCTTTTCTTTTATCCAGCAGTAGTTGCAGCTATGCGTGACTAGTGGTTCTATTTTTGTATTTACGTGTAGGTGTACGCAATCCAACGGCCGGCGCAGATGATGCTTACCCAACAGCTCATAGAAATAATGGCTAAGATGCGTGCCGTCATTTGACGTCTTTCAGTTGACTCCCAGTACTTGTCATCAGTGGCTAAGCGTTTTTGTAGTAACACCGTAACCAGAATCACGCTGACCAAGAGCAACATTTTGAATTGAAAGACATCGTTTGCCAGTGATCGTGCGGGTTCACCTACGATCAGTAGCCCGCCACTTAAAAGCAGCAAGGGTAGCGACCACCAAACAATTTTTCCAAAACGCGTAAACACGTACGCAATGGACTGATCGGTCTGAGAAAGATTCATCAGACGTAAGTTAATGAGGACGACCGAGACAAATAGCGCCGCAATGGACAGGATATGAACGGTCTGAATTGCGGGAACCACCCAAAGGTTCTGCTGAATGCTTTCGCTCAAGGGAGTTTGCTCGAGCCAAGTGCAAAAATCTTCAAGGTTTTTTGTTCTCATGCGAAAAGACTACTAATCGGCATGATATCTGTCAACAGCGCCGATTCTTCTGCAGTGCAGCAATTATGCTTAATATTACTACCAACGCATTGCCCGAATTTATTTTTCCAGTACGTTGACAAAGCCGTTAACCAAGCAAACTATTGTATAAATGATGCGACTATTCGAGCGGTTAAACAAACACAGAGACAAGCCATGCACTCTTTTCGGTTCTTACTAATTGGCTTTACGCTATTGCTTGCTAGCTGCAGTGCACCAAAAACGCAGGCGCCTTTCAATACGCCGTTGACGATGCGCGAACTGATGGAGTGGGTGATTGATCCGGCCGCAGATGGGGTTTGGGAGTCTGTGGCTTGGATCAGTAATAGCGAAGGCGATAAAGAAATTTTTCCTACGACGCAAGCGCAATGGGATGTGGTGCGTAATAGTGCCGCGACGTTGGTCGAAGCCGCCAACCTACTGATGCTGGATACCCGTGCTGTTGACCAGACAAACTGGATGCAAGCGGCGAGACGATTAAGTAAAACGGCAGAGATCGCGTTGAAGGCTGCGAAAGATAAAGATGTGCAACTTGTTTTTGATATTGGTGCCGAGATTTATAACGCTTGCTCGTCCTGTCATCGTCAATACGCAGATTTTTACAAGAATGCGCAAACGTGGCCGAGTCTAACGGTTTTGGCAGGTCACTCAACGAGTCAGACTGCGATTCAAGTCGGCCTGAAAGCAAAGGAGGCTGATGCGTTGCCTCGTTTTAATGCGAAGGATCTAAAATTAATTGCACAGGCTGTCAGACCTTAGACTAATCGTGTTGAGCATTAGTCCGTTAATTCGACTTTCGCTTGCTTTAACACCTCGCCCCAACGTGAATACTCTGTATTGACAAAGGCTTGAAAGGTCGCGGGCGATTCCATTGTTGAAGGAATGATGGCAGCGGCTTCAAGCTTCTGACGCACATCAGTTCTTGCAATGACATTGAGAATGGCCGCGTTTATTTTTGCAATGATCGGGGCAGGCGTTTGAGCGGGAGCAAAAATACCTAACCAGTTCACCACATTGAAATTAGGTAAAAATTCTTGTGCCGTCGGAATGCTCGGTAAGAAGTCGACTCTCTTTTCGCTGGTCACGGCGAGCGCTTTGAGGCGACCATCCTTGATCATTGACATCAACGGAGGAATGTCCATCACAATGCCGTCCACATGCCCTGCAACCGTATCGGTGACCGCGGGGGCACCGCCTTTATAGGGGACATGAATAATTCGACCCTTTGAGGCGGCTAGTAATAATTCAATCGTCAGATGAGGCAGCCCACCAACACCCGATGACGACAGCGTGATGTCTCGTGTTTTGGCAAGTTGCAGCAGATCACCTAAGGTATTGACGTTTGCTAGGGTGGGGCCCACAGCGATGGCTTCTGGTGTGAGTCCCATCAAATTAATGGCAATGAAATCGGTTGGTGTATGAAAGGGTGGTTTTTTTAATGTCTGAGGCGAAATGATGATCGGACTTAAGCTAGACAGCATTAAGGTATGCCCGTCCGGTGATGCTTTCGCAGCGATCGTGCCTGCAATCATGCCACTCGCACCGGGTTTGTTTTCGACAATCACGGTCGTTTTGAGTTGTTCACCTAAATAGGGGGCAATGATTCGGGCGGCAATATCGTTTGACCCACCTGGTGCAAAGCCCACGATAAGCGAGATCGGCTTATCGCTAAGGTCTTGCGCATGCGCTGAAAACGTGAACGCAAGTGAACAAATCATCAGACTTTGCACAATCAGATTTTTGATGCGGGGCGAAAACTGAGGTTGAGCGATTTTCAAGGGCGTCTCTTATAGATCAAGTTATTATTGGTTTGATAGATGGTCGGGGTCGTGTGCCCCGCATGCCAAGCGCTTTGATTCGATTCTAATGCAGACTTCGTGAGAAGAGCGGTATCTGTATCGCGATCGTAAATTGTGTTCACAGAAATTTGTCTGTTCCGAGGTCATTAATGAAGATTTGGCATCAAAGTTTCACGGATCTCAGCGTTTTCCCGAAGTATCAGCTTACGCTTGAGCAGCATGCGCGAGCGGTGATGCCTCTGGGGATTGACGTACAAGTACATGGTTTGCCGCCTGGCACATACCCGGTGGGTGTCCCCCCCATGGCGTTCAACACCCGCGGCGGTTTGCGGCTACTCAATTCAAAACTTGTATGCGAAGCGGCGATCGCTGCTGAGCAAGCCGGCTATGACGCATTTGCACTGGGCTGCTTTTTTGACCCCGGTTTAACTGAAGCCAGATCACTGGTCGATATACCAATCGTCAGTCTTTCAGAGACGTGCATGCTCACGGCTTGCTCTCTTGGCAGAAAATTTGCTGTGATTGCGTTGACGGAGTTTCAAAAAATGCTGTCAGAGGATCTTGCCCGTGCGTATGGTGTGACCGATCGCCTAGCGGGTGTCGTAGCCTTGACTCCGGCCGTCAATCTCTTTGATCTTGAAGCGGGCGGAGAGGTTGCAGAAGGCATCAAAACAAGATTTTTGTTAGCCTGCCAGCAGGCGTTAGATTTAGGTGCTGAAGTGATTATTCCGGGCGATGGCGTGTTGAATGCATTTTTAGTGCGTCATCAAATGTTGACCGTTGAGGATGCGACGATCATGGATCCCTTGGGTGTTTTATTCCATCACGCTGCGTTCTTTGTAAATGCTCGGCAGGCGAATTGCTTGGCGATTAGCCGAAGACTGTTGTACTCAAAGCCAACACAGGCAATGATGCGTCACGCGCAGAACGAACGCGGGGCCTTCGCACTGAGTGAGTCCGACTTTTCTGGATCGAAGTACGTCAAACGCTGATCGGTGATTTGTTTGACGTACGAGAGGGACTGACTAAACCTGTGGACCCCAGGGTGCCGCAAGCATCAATTTGTTTTCTTGTTTTTGTAGCAAGGGGCGCAGTTGTTTCGCGAAGTTCATAAAAGCCTGGTCGGCATACACGCCATCCCAGAACTTGCGTCGGTCTGCATCGTCGTCAAATTTCCAGAGATGCACTAACTGATTGAGCGCTCCGATATCGCCGGTGAAATAGCCACACAGTTTTTTGGGATGTTTAGATAATGCGGGCCAGCCCTCAGCCTTATACAGCGCGACAACATCACTCATTTTTCCGACGGTTACGGTATAGGTGCGTAATTCATAAATAGCCATTCGTGTCTCCGATTTTTTTGATTAAAGCGTATTAAGAATTCATTCGAGCATTAAGCCGCGATCGCTTGAGCAACTTGTGCCCCGCGAATCAGCTTACCAGGCAGTTTGCCCGTTGAGACGCCATCACGATAAGTCACTACACCTGCGACGATGGTGGCCCGATAACCTTCAGCGATTTGTCCTAAGCGACGACCACCCGCAGGGAGGTCATGCACGATTTTGGGTGCTCGCAGCTTGAGGTTTTCAAAGTCGATAATATTAACGTCACCTTTATAGCCTGGGCGCAGCAAGCCTCGATCGTGCAAACCAACGGTGGCAGCTGTGTCGTGTGTTTGCCACTTCACAAGTGTTTCAAGAGGTATTTTGTCGCCGCGCGAACGGTCGCGCGCCCAGTGCGTGAGCAAATAGGTCGGAAAGCTTGCGTCACAAATAAACCCATAGTGTGCACCACCATCGCTTAGGCCGGGAACTGTATCGCGATCGAGGAGCATTTCACGCAAGACGTCAAGATTTTGATCGGCGTAGTTATAAAGTGGTCGATACAAAATTGCCTTACCTTCATTTTGAAGCAAATAATCGTAGGCATATTCGGTTGGATTAACGCCGGCACGCTGGGCCAGACCCGCAATACTGTCTTCAGGTTTGGGTTCGTACTCTGGCGGATCACCCAGCGGATACAGGTTTTCAAAGTTTGCTACGCGACGTTTATATAGCGCTTCAGTGTGTTCTTCCGCAACGATTTTGGCGCGCAGGGCGGGGTCTTTTAAACGTTCGAGTCGCTCAGCGAGGGGAAGTGTTGACAAGGCCTCGTAGGAAGGTAGTTTAGAAAATGGGCAAATTGAGAGCGAAAAACTTAAGAGTAAGGCCACAGGACGTGCGCCGACCTGTGCCTTCATTTTTAGACCCGCATCAGTCGCCTCGTGCATGTGTTGCATCACGCGACGCCAGCGTTGCGGCAAGTGTTCGTGTTGCAAGAGCGTGAGCGATAAGGGGCGCCCAGAGGCTTCGACGATGCGACGTAACATCGCAAACTCGTTGTCGGTATCATCAAAATCAGAGACTAATTGCAGAACCCCTTGACCGATCGCGCCCAGCCCTTTAGCGATCGTGGTGAGTTCGCTTTCAGCAGCGCCTAAAGTGGGGGTGTGATGACCATCGCTACTTTTATGCAAAATGGTACGTGAAGTGGTAAAGCCAAGTGCGCCTGCCTTCACTGCTTCGGCTGCTAAGCGAGCCATTTCAGCGCTGTCTGCTTCGGTTGCGACCTCGCGTGCGGCACCGCGATCACCCATGACATGGATTCGCAAAGGAGCATGGCCAATTTGGGTCGCGACGTCGGCATCAAACTGTCGCGCTTCAAGCGCATCAAGGTACTCGGGGAAGGTGCGCCAGTTCCAGGGCAAGCCTTCGTCGAGTACGACACCAGGAATATCTTCGACGCCTTCCATCAGTTTCATCATGACCTGACGATGTTCTGGATTACAAGGTGCGAAACCAATCCCGCAGTTACCCATCACGACTGTGGTGACCCCCAATTGAGACGAGGAGGCGATTTGATTGCTCCAGGTGACTTGTCCGTCATAGTGCGTGTGGATATCAACGAAGCCCGGCGTGACAAGCAAGCCCTTTGCATCGATCTCTTCAGTGGCACTACCCGTGACCGCACCGACTTGCTCAATAAAGCCATTGACGATTTTGATATCGCCAATATAAGGTTTGTTGCCCGTGCCGTCTGCAATTAACCCATTACGGATAATCAAGGATGTAGGAGTTGCCATATGAATGTCTCTGTGAGTGATTCTGTTTTAAGTCGTTTGTAAATAGTATAAATATTTTTAGTAATGATTTGAATCAAGTGCTAAGTGGCTATGGCAACTGAGCCATGATCTGACCCACCGCAGCTGTTAATTTTTTAGCAAAGGGAACATGTAAAAATTCGTTCGGGCCATGCGCATTTGATTTTGGTCCTAAGACACCGCAAACCATCATCTGCGCGGTGGGAAAGCCTTGGCTGAGCAGGTTCATTAACGGTATCGTCCCGCCTTGGCCGATATAGCCGACCGGCGCTTGAAACTGCGCCATACTGGCTTGATTCAGGGCCTGTTCAAACCAAGGTGCGATCGTCGGGGCATTCCAGCCCGTTGAAGCGCCTTGCGACTCGAACGTGACTTTTGCTTGATAGGGGGCGTTATCCTCTAGCAAAGTCTTAAGTTCGGCGACAGCTGAGGCGGCATCAATCAACGGTGGCAGGCGCAAGCTGAGTTTGAAGGCAGTGTAGGGGCGCAAGACATTGCCCGCATCTTTCAGAGCGGGGAAGCCTTCAGCACCGGTCACACTCAAGGTTGGCATCCAGGTGCGCCGCATCAGGGCTTCAACTGGGTCTAAGGTTGTTGGAATGGCAACCAGGGTTGAGCCGCCGCAGTCATGATGCGCCCAGGGGAAACGTTTATAAATTTCCTCGCCCAAGATCGCGGCCGTGGCCCGTGCTTGATCGCGGCGTTCAGTCGGAATTTCGCAATGAAAACTGTTGGGTAATAAGCGACCTGTCTCGCTGTCTTCTAGACGATCAAGTACGTGCCGCATAATCCTAAAGCTTGAAGGAACCAGGCCCGAGGCGTCACCCGAATGAATCCCTTCAGTGAGGATCTCGACTTTTAATACACCTGCTGCCATGCCGCGCAAGCTAGTGGTCAACCAGAGCTGATCATAATTACCGGCGCCACTATCAAGGCAAATGACTAAGCCGACATCGCCCAGGCGTGGCTTGATGACGTCGATATAGGGCAGTAAATCAGGCGACCCACTCTCTTCGCAGGTTTCAATGATGCCCACGATTCGGGGATGCTCGACATTTTGCGCTTTGAGTGCCTGAACAGCCGTAATGGCGGCATAGGTCGCGTAGCCATCATCGGCACTACCCCGCCCGTAAAGTTTGCCATCTAGATATTTTGGGGTCCAGGGACCTAAGCCCGCTCGCCAGCCGTCAAACTCAGGTTGCTTATCGAGGTGCCCGTACATCAATACTGTTTGGCTAGAGGGTGTTTGTGGGCGGGTTGCCGCCACTTCAAAGAACATAATGGGTGTGCGGCCCGGCAAACGAATGATTTCAGCTTTGAGCCCGGGTACTTTTTGTTGTTCGACCCACGTGGCTGCACGCTGAAGCACTGTTTCAAGATAGCCAGCTTTTGCCCAATTCGGATCAAAGGCGGGTGACTTTGCCGGGATCTCGATATAGTCACTGAGCTGTTTGACGAGATCATCGTCCCAAGCTCGGCTCACATTTGAAAGCATTTCTGCGGTGTCGAGCATGGGGACGGGTGCGTTCATTTCAGTTCCTTAAAAAAGAAATTGCGACGATTTTATCGAGGTGATGTCTATCGATGACGGATGGTCTCATTGAACATGCGCTTTGACTTTAAGTCGCCAGGCGTGCAAGAGCGGCTCGGTGTAGCCACTTGGTTGCACTAGGCCTTTGAACACCAAGTCACGTGCTGCACGGTAGGCCGACGAAGACTCAAAATCAGGCGACATTGGCGTGTAGAGTGGGTCGTTTGCATTTTGACCATCGACGACTTTTGCCATACGTTGCAGTGTTTCGTTGACTTGCGACTCAGTCGCAACGCCGTGCAAGAGCCAATTGGCGATATGTTGACTTGAGATTCGCAAGGTTGCCCGATCTTCCATCAGACCGATGTTATGGATGTCAGGAACTTTTGAGCAACCAATGCCTTGATCAATCCAGCGTACGACATAACCCAAAATACCTTGCGCGTTGTTATCAAGTTCTTGCTGAATGTCAGTGCTAGACCATTTTGCCTGCGCGACCACCGGCACTTGTAAAATTTCATTCAATAAGCGATCGATCTCAGCGTCATTGGCTGTTTTTTCAAGATCTTGTTGAATCGATGCGACGTTGACTTGATGATAGTGCAGCGCGTGTAAGGTAGCCGCAGTCGGCGAGGGGACCCAGGCCGTGTTGGCGCCGGCTTTTGGATGGCCGATTTTTTGTTCAAGCATGGCGGCCATCAAATCGGGCATCGCCCACATGCCTTTGCCAATTTGGGCGCGACCACGCAAGCCGCAGGCTAAGCCGGTCAAGACGTTGCTGCGCTCGTAGGCCGATAACCAGGCGCTTGACTTCATGTCACCCTTGCGAAGCATCGGACCTGCTTGCATGGCAGTATGCATTTCGTCACCGGTGCGATCAAGAAAGCCCGTATTGATAAACGCAACGCGGGCGCGGGCTTCGTGAATACAGGCCTTTAAGTTGGCACTTGTGCGGCGCTCTTCATCCATAATGCCCAGCTTAACGGTATTTGCCGGCAAGCCCAGTATGGCTTCAACGCGCCCAAATAGCTCGCTGGCAAATGCAACTTCTGCAGGGCCATGCATTTTGGGTTTCACGATATAGACCGAACCCGTACGCGAGTTGCCATATAGATGTTCTTTGCTGCGCTTCAAATCATGCAAGGCGATTGTCACCGTCACGACCGCGTCGAGGATACCTTCAAAAATCTCATTGCCCTCAACATCAAGAATCGCGGGATTGGTCATGAGATGACCCACGTTACGCAAAAAGAGTAGCGAGCGTCCGTGTAAAGTCACCACGCCATCTTTAGCTTGCTTTGTACCGACCGCCGCCTGATATTTGCGATCAGCATTGAGCGTGCGATTAAAGGTTTTGCCGTTTTTGGTGACGCTTTCAACGAGCGTACCCTTTAAGATGCCGAGCCAGTTGCTGTAGGCCAATACTTTATCGTCTGCATCGACGACGGCGACAGAATCTTCAAGATCAAGAATCGTGGATAGCGCCGATTCAATGATGATGTCATTAACGCCGGCCTGGTCATCTTTACCAATGCCTTTGGTGTTGTCGATCTGAATGTCGATATGCAGGCCGTGATTGGCGAGCAGAATCGCTGACGGAGCGAGTTCGGTGCCTTGATAGCCGATGAACTGACTTGCATCGGCTAAGCCAGTCGTACTACCATTTTTGAGTGTGACAACCAGTTGGCCTGCCTGTACCTGATAGCGCTGCGCATCGGCATGTGAACCGCTGGCGAGAGCGGCAGACTGATCTAGAAACTGACGGCCAAACGCAATGACGCGAGCGCCACGTACTGGGTTGTAACCCGAGCCATTGGCGTCTGCTTTGGACGCGCCTTCTGTTTCAGGCAAGGCATCGGTGCCGTAGAGTGCGTCGTATAACGACCCCCAGCGTGCATTGGCTGCATTCAGGGCGTAGCGAGCATTCAATACCGGCACAACGAGCTGTGGGCCGGCTTGCAGGGCAAGTTCGGCGTCGACATTGGTGGTGGTAATCGTGACGGCGCCGGGGGCGGGTGCGAGGTAGCCGATTGAGCTGAGATGGTTGCGGTACGCCGTCATATCCTGGATCGGGCCCGGATGGGCCCGATGCCAATGGTCCATTTCAGTTTGGATACGGTCGCGCTCGGCTAGCAAGGCGACATTTTTTGGCGATAAATCGTGCACCAAAGCATCAAAACCTTTCCAGAAGTCTGTGCTGTTGACTCCTGACCCCGGAAGCACACTGTCTTCAATAAAACGGTATAACGCGGTCGCGACTTGAAGACGATGGATTTGAGTGCGTGCAGTCATGCTCGAAAGCCTTGCGTAAAAGAGGTGGGTGACAAAAATTTGTCTAAATAGCCCAGCCGAATGTCACTTTTCACTGAGCGAATCGTTATTTTACTGACTTATAGCTAGGCTGGCCTTAAATCCACGGACCTGGATGGGGTTTACCCAAAGGGTCAGTAGGCCTGTAGACCGCTGCGAATGAGCTCTAAAGGTAGATTTAAGGCCCACGCGGCGGCAACTGACGCCAGAATAGGCACCATATTGGCTTGACGCGATGACGCGTTTGTATTCAAGGCTGGGATTGCCGAAAGCGCGCAGAGCGACGTGCGAGTGCCGCCTTCTGCCAAGAGGATCTCCTCTGAATCCACTAACACTGCTCGCAGACCCTTGGCCAGATGTGTCTGAATGATTTCGGCTTGAGGCTCTTGGCTAAAGAAGGTGAGTGCCCCTTTGCAGTATTCAGCAATGGCTGCAACGTTCGGATCATCAGCGTTGAGCACGCCTGCGCCAGTTGGGCAGACCACGTCAATTTGCGTTCGATAGACTTTGATTAAATCTTCGGCGGTTTCAAAATTATGATAAGCCACGCTAGGGCCTTTAAAGACATCGCTAAAGTGAAGATCGGTGACGATGCCGATCAGGCACTTGCTGTAGTCAAGCCCCTGAGTCAGGATTTGCATGCCATCGTTTTCAACCACCGCAGCCTCTAGCTGACAGTGGAGAAGTAGCCGCTGGGTATCTGACCAACTCGATGACACAGATGCGTTTAATTTGCGGTCATCCACTTGAACGCCATCCACGTTTGCGAGCCCAGTGCACAAGCCGTTTAGTTTAAGAAAATGAAACATGAGGCGGGTGATGAGCGTGGTGCCCGTTGAGCCTGTGACACCTATTAAGGGAAACGTTTTGTAGTGGGCCGGTGGAAACATGTGCTCAATGATGGCATGGCCAACATTGCGAGATTTGCCTTCTGCGGGCTTGAGGTGCATCAACAGGCCAGGACCCGCGTTGACTTCAACAATGGCCCCACCGGTTTCTGCGAGGGGGCGCGAGATGTTTTCAGTGACCAGGTCGATGCCGGCGACATCTAGACCCACGGCTTTGGCGGCAAGCGCGGCAATCTCGGCGACATCAGGGTGCACCTCATCGGTGCAGTCGAAGGCGACGTTGCCATTGCGTTGAATCAAGACCTCGCACCCGGAAGGAGCAATACTTTGCGCATCAAAGCCTTGACGTTTGAGTTCAAGCCTTGCAGCAGAGTCAATCCGAACGGGATTTAAGGGTTGCTCTTCGCCGGTGCCTCGGCGAGGATCTGAATTAATTTGCAGAGCAATCAATTCGTCGATTGTGTGCAAGCCGTCTCCGACCACGAGTGCAGCTTGGCCTTTTGCAGCGGCCGCAAGTTTGCCACCTACAATCAGCAGTCGATGTTCGTTACCACGTATAAAGCGTTCAACTAAAACGCCCGAGCCCTCATCAACCGCGACAGCATAAGCGGACTCTATTTCTTGCTGGGTTTCTAGATTGATAAACACGCCACGCCCGTGGTTACCATCAACGGGTTTCACAACGACCGGAAGCCCCAAATCTTGGGCTGCTTGCCAGGCATCCTGCGCGTTTTCAACGGACCGTCCTTGAGGAATGGGTACGCCGCATGACTCGAGAATAGACTTGGTTAAATCTTTATCGCGCGAAATGGTTTCAGCGATCGCGCTCGTTTGATCTGTTTCGGCAGTCCAGATGCGGCGTTGCTGGTTGCCGTAGTCAAACTGAACAAGATTGCCTTGATTTAAGCGGACCGCTGGAATGTCGCGATCTTCAGCGGCGCGAACCATCGAGGCCGTGCTTGGGCCTAAACATAAGTCTTGCGTCAGATCCCTGAGGTGTTCGAGCGCTGCCTCGAGATCATAGGGTTGATCTTCGATGGCCGCCATGACTAGATCGCGACCCGCATAGAGTGCTGCGCGAGTGACTTCCTCTTGCCAGCCACTAACCACTACTTTATAGACACCACGTTTTTCGGTTTCGCGCGCACGACCAAAACCATGTCCGGGTACCCCGGCAAGGTCTTGTAATGCCAGCGTGACATGCTCAAGAATATGGCAGGGCCAAGTCCCGGTTTTGAGGCGTTGTAAAAAACCACCTCGTACACCTGGACTACAGCGGTGTTCAATCAAACTCGGTAGCCAGGCGACGAGTCTTTCGTAGAGGCCGGGTACGACGTCAGAGGGGCAATCCTCGAGGTCTCCGATGTCGATGACTGCCTCAATGGCAGAGTAGTAGGTCCAAATATTGGGTCCACGCAGATAAGCGATGCTCTGGATGACCATGTCGCGTTTGTTCATGAGACGGCGTGCTTCATTAGGAATGGCTAGACGCCTATTATCGCCTACTGTTTGGCACTGAGTTTAAAGCGAGGCAGTAGTAGACCCTCAGCCATCGCGGCGTAGTGCAGGTCAACGTGCGCCCCGATCCATGAGCCTTCTGGGTGTGCCCCGTCAAGGTTGCTGACCATAATGGGCCCTTCGTCGAGCCTGACCGTAATGACGTTGTAGGGGGCTGGATAGCCTTCAAGATATTTTCGATGAAAAATGACCCAACTTAAAATAGTGGCTCGCCCTGAAACTTTTGTCCAATTCAGATCTTCTGACAGACAGGCAGAACAAACTGGGCCCGGCGGATACTGAAACGCTTGGCAGTGACCGCAACGCTGCAGGCACATGTTGCGTTGTTGCACGTGATCCCAAAAGGGCTTGTCGTAAAGGCCCATGACTCTTCTGGGCATGACGGGGAGTGTTTGAGATTGGGTCATGTTAGCGCCCATAAATAATTGACATTGCTTTACCAGCAACGTCTGATGAATAGTGTACGAAGCGACAGCCATCCACTTGTCGTTTGCCCGCGGTGCCTCGCAATTGTTTGATCGATTCTATCTGATGGTTCCAGCCTTGCATGTAACTGTCGGAGAGGTGCCCACCGCTGGTGTTGACGGCAAGCGCACCACCGGGGCCGATGCCTTGCTCAGTTAAAAACCTGCCGGCCTCACCGACTGCGCAATAACCATAGCCTTCAAGGGCGAGCGGCACGTGCAGTGAAAAACTGTCATAGATCTGGGCAACGTTCATGTCTTTAGGCCCCAAGCCTGCGGCGTTAAACACTTGTTCTGCGCACTGCTGTTGGGCGGGTAGATAAAAATTCGTGAGACGTGGTTCTAAGACCGTTGCCCCTTTATTGATATCTGAGCGACCCAGGGCTTCGATATAGATCGGATTTTTTGAGATTTTTTTAGCCCGCGAAGCTTCAGCGACAATGAGCGCCACTCCACCGTCATTAATCAGACAGTAATCAAGCAAGTGTAAAGGTTCGCATACATAGCGAGAGTTGAGGTAATCGTCGATGGTGACACGCTCTTGCATGATGGCATCGGGATTCAAGCTTGACCAGGCACGTTGTGCCACGGCAACTTCACCCAGTTGCCGTTCAGTCAAGCCGCGTTCGTGCTGATAGGCGCGAAACATCATTGCGTAGAGGGCGCCCTGAGAGGTGAAGCCCCAGGGTGCGTGGTAGACATATGAAAGGAAACTGGCGGCCCCCATTGCCTCTGGGCCGCCGTACTGAGTGCCCGCAGAGCGCTGGTCGTTGCCGTAGACAAGTGCGACGACCTCGGCCATACCGGTTTCGATGGCCATTACCGCTTGCATCACAGCTTGTACGGCATCAGCCTGCCCACCCCAACGGACATCGAGTCCTAGGACTTCACCCATGCGTTCGTTGGCCGTGGTCGGCCCAACAATTAAACCGTCGACATCGCTGCGTTGAAGGCCGGCATCTTTGAGGGCGCCCACAAAGGCTTGCGCCCCGTATCCGTACGAGTCGGTGGGACATTCGCCCGCCTTGACGCGTTGATAGTCTTGTCGCCAATTTGTCTGGCCAATGCCAACGATGGCTGCGGCACGTTTAATTGTCATCCTGTTGCCCCTTGCTTAAGCGATAGTCTTAAATGACCTACAAAAATGTCAGAATGTGCGCGCGCGACGTCCGATGATTGGGTACTGAGGGTCAGCGAACCCATGTGTCGAGGCATAGCCTGGTGGTACGAGTCCATCTACAACGGCTTCATCTTCTGCGGTGAT
>CAIYCP010000050.1 GCA_903924715.1 uncultured beta proteobacterium | reverse complement strand
TGGGCTCTTTAGCAAAGCAAAAACGAATGAGATTGTGGTTGGATGTGGGGGCATCTGATCGCGCATAAAAAGCAGAAACAGGAATGACCGTCACGCCATACTCTTTGGTTAACCAGATAGCAAAATCGGCCTCTGATTGATCCGAAATTTCACTGTAATCTGCAAGCAAGAAAAAAGTGCCTGGACTGGGTAATACTTTGAATCGCGTTTGTTTTAAACCAGTCGTAAGGTGATCACGTTTTGCCTGATAAAAGGCAGGCAAATCAAGATACGTCGAGGGGTCGGCGGTATAGCTTGCTAACGCATGTTGAAATGGGGATGGAACGGTAAACACCATAAACTGATGCACCTTTCGAAGTTCGGTCGTCATCGCTTTAGGGGCACAGCAGTAACCAATTTTCCAGCCTGTGGTGTGCGTTGTTTTACCAAAAGAAGAAATCACAAAACAACGGGCAGCCAGTGCTGGACGCATAGCCAAGCTAAGGTGTTTCACACCATCAAAAATGATGTGTTCATAGACTTCATCAGAAAGGATCATTAGGTCATTAGCAACAACTAAACGTTCGAGCGCATCGAGGTCTGGCTCTTGGATGACGGCACCTGTTGGGTTATGTGGAAAGTTAACAATGAGTAGTCTGGTATTTTTAGTAATGGCTGCTTGTACTAAAGACCAGTCGACGCAATAGTAAGGATTGCTGGCACTAGGTGGCGTCATTTGAACGCCGATCGGCGTGGCTCCAGCAAGCCGAATGGCGGGTACGTAACAGTCATAGCAAGGCTCTAATACGATGACTTCGTCACCCGTACCAACACAGGCAAGAATGCTTGCCATGATGGCTTGTGTTGCGCCGCTGGTGATGGTGATTTCGGTGTCTGGGTCATACCGGCGTCCATAAAGAGCAGCAACCTTTTCGGCAATGACCTCACGTAACGCGGGAACACCCGCCATCGCTGGATATTGGTTAAAGCCTTGCCCCATTGCCTGGGAAACGAGAGACAGTAGTTTTTGATCCGTATTAAAGTCAGGAAAGCCCTGACCTAAGTTAATAGACTGATGCTCAAGCGCCATCTTGCTCATGGTTGTGAAAATGGTGGCGCCAACGTCAGGCAACTTTGAATGGATATGCATAGTGGTTGATTAACCGAAGATTTGAGTTATCTGAAGATAATACGCATTTTTAACAAAGTACTGTTGCGCGCGTGAATGATCGCAGGTGTTTAGAGGCAGATAAAAATAGAAAGGCCTAAAAAAATATTCAGCGAACAGGGAAAACAATAGCGTAAAGCGCAAAAACATCAAATATTATTAATTATCAATAGGTTATGTTTAATTGGCGGAAGCGCATAGCCAAGCGAGCGAAAGAAACAGGAGTCTTATACAAACTATCCACAAGATATTAACGAGTTAGCCACAGCGTTATTCTAATAAAACTGAGTCATAGAAATAGTTATCCAGCCCTATCCCCAGGAAATACAAAGTTATACAAAGGTTGTACCGTAGTTATCCCCAGAGTTATTAACAAGATTGTTTCACGTGGAACATCGTAAGCGAGTGGGCCGCGTTCAATGAACGCGCCCTTAAGTGTTTCACGTGAAACATTGGCTTAATTAGAAATGACAGGTCTATAATCCATCCCCCAGGCCTATCTAATGTATTTCGAAAAATGAATCATCCAACCGTATTTGATGTTCTCGTTGTCGGTGGCGGACACGCTGGCACAGAGGCTGCGTTGGTTGCGGCAAGAAGTGGAGCAAAAACACTCTTGCTGACACATAGCCTTGAAACGCTTGGACAAATGTCGTGTAACCCCTCTATTGGGGGCATTGGTAAGGGTCATCTCGTCAAAGAAATCGATGCGCTTGGTGGCGCAATGGCGATTGCTACCGATGAGGCGGGGATACAATTTCGAATTTTGAATGCGTCGAAGGGGCCAGCAGTCCGGGCGACCCGCGCGCAAGCAGATCGCGTCCTATATAGACAGGCGATTCGCAGCCGACTAGAAAACCAGCCAAATTTATGGCTTTTTCAACAAGCGGTAGATGATTTAGTCCTTGAGGGTGATCGTGTTGTGGCCGCGGTAACGCAATCAGGCGTTTCTTTTAGAACAAAGGCGGTCGTATTAACTGCCGGTACGTTTCTAAACGGCTTGATACACATTGGCCTGGAAAACTATTCTGCTGGGCGAGCGGGAGATCCTTCTGCAACCTCACTTGGA
>CAIYCP010000049.1 GCA_903924715.1 uncultured beta proteobacterium | reverse complement strand
GTGGGTTAAGAATTTTGCCGGTTTTGAGTGCTTCAGGTAAGTTTGAAGCACGCTCTGGTGACATGAGCAGTACCCACACTGAGTGGCGGCAAAACTCATCTTTTTGAGTGGGTTGCAAATCAAAGGCGATGGCGACTTTGCCAAAGTGCTTGGCTGCTGCCGATACCACTGGTTCAAGATCCAAATAATGATTGGTGATGTGTACAGCGAGCATGCCATCAGGTTTTAAATGCCCAAAATAAGTCTTTATTGCCTCAAGGGTGAGCAGATGCGCTGGGATCGAGTCTCCTGAAAATGCATCCATGGCTAAGAGGTCAAACTGTTGTGGCGCCTCGCGTTCAAGCATTAAGCGACCATCCCCCAAGACGGGAACAATCTTGGCAGGGCTGTCACTGAGATACGTAAAATCGCTGCGAGCGAGTGTGAGCACTTGCTCATTGATCTCGTAAATACGCATTTCATCACCGGCGCGGCTATAGGTAGCGAGCGTGCCTGCACCAAGCCCAACTACACCGATTTTTAAGGGGCCGGCTTGCGCGAGACTATCAAGCGCCCGACCAATACCAGAGCGATGGCAATAGTAGGCTGTTGGTGTGCGATGTAGTTTGGGGTCTAGGTATTGCTCGCCATGAACGATTCCACCGTGCACCATCTTGCGCAGAGGTCCGAGTTGCGGCTGACTTTCGCTCTTTGGGGCGTCTGTAATGCGCAATTGACTATAAAAATTACGCATCACCACGCGCGAGCCTTTGATGTCGTCAAAAGCGGTCTCGGCGAGGCGCCACCCGTAGCCCAATAGCGCGATTAACAGAACGACACGCCATGTCTTTGAAGTGCCACCCCATAACACCGCGCACACCAAGCCCGCGCAAAGGAATAAGCCGATCGGCATCTCGAAATATGCGGTGAAAATGACAGGTGCGATCAAACCGACAAAGGTGCCCCCGAGGGCGCCACCAATCGACATCATCAGATAAAAGAGCGTCAGATGGCGCACGGAAGGCTTACGCCGCACTAGTTCGCCATGACACACCATGCAAAAGACAAACAGACTTAGAGCGATCAGGGCAATCATCACCGGCACACTCAGGCTACTGTTCATCACAAAATCAAGTGCAACGAACGACAGCGGTAACGCGACCAAAAACGCCGAGCGTACGTAATAGCGTGGCGCGTCAAAACAGAGGATAAAACTTAAGAGATAAATGCTGAGGGGCAGTACCCATAAAAAGGGCACAGGCGCGACATCATTGGTGAGCTGTCGTGTCATGGTCAACAGCAAGATCGAGGCTGAGGCTGCCAAGCCTATCCATAAGAGGCATTCGCGTAAACTTGGCCGTGTGTCAAGCGCGTCTGTGCTGCGAACTTGTTCGACGTTATCGGATTTTTTGCGATAGACCACCACCCCAGTCGCTATCGCGGCCAAGGCAAAAAGTACATAGCCAGCCGACCACCCTTGAGCCTGTAAGCCCACTGCGAAAAAGGGTTCGATCACCACAGGGTAGGACAGCAGGGCGATCATCGAAGCGAGATTAGACAGTGCATAGAGCCGATAGGGCTTGGCGTCAGCGCCTGTCGTATGAAAAGCATGGGCGTACCAGGCTTGCATGAGCGGCCCAGTGGTTGAGAGCATGAGGTATGGCGCCCCAACTGAGACGGCCAACACCACAAAGACCGCCCAGCTTGGGCTGGCCAAAGCATCGCCCTTCCAGGATGGGTCGGCCGCCACGGGCAGCAT
>CAIYCP010000048.1 GCA_903924715.1 uncultured beta proteobacterium | reverse complement strand
GTTTTGATGCACGGCAACAAAACAGTGTCGACTAAAAATTTGGCAAGACAAATCGGAGTCAAATCGATTGCGCCGTGCAAGCCCGAGGTGGCGAATCGACATAGTGGCTTTTTAGTGGGCGGCACCTCGCCCTTTGGCACGCGGCGCAAAATGCCGATTTACATCGAAGGTAGCATTCTCGAGCTGCCTCGAATCTGGATTAACGGCGGTCGGCGTGGGTATCTGATTGGAATCGAGCCAGCGGTTTGTATGAACTTGTTGAACGCACGGCCGGTCGAGTGTGCCTTGGATATATCTGAATGAGGCTGACCGGCCCAGGCAATCTAGTAAGATAGAACGATGTTGTTCTTGCTCGCGTTTCTTCTCAATACTTCGCTGGTTTCAGGCGCAATCCTGATTCACTATGAAGTCTTGTCTTTGCTCGATCGAAAACTCCCCAACTTTAGTCATATTCCTCCAAGATTTAGGGTGTTGTTGGGGGTCGGTGCCATCTTTTTGACGCATGTTGTCGAGATTTGGTTATTTGCCTTGGGCTATTTTGTATCGCTACACGTTGATGGCTTGGGTGCTGTTGTTGGCGAGACGGCCGGTCACGGGGTGTTTCTTGATTGCGTTTATCTCTCTTTTGTCACTTTCACAACAGTGGGTTTTGGCGATATTGTGGCGCAGGGGTATGTGCGTTACCTGACGGGTGCTGAGGCCTTAACCGGTTTAATTCTGATTACGTGGTCTGCATCATTTTTGTTTATCGAAATGCAAAAATACTGGACCAATGCGAAACACCATGACAAATAAGCACCGAGTGATGCAATGGTGGCGCGGGTTACGTTTAGCATGCGCGATGCTCGCGTTGAGTCTGAGCTGTGTGGCGCCTGTTGGGGCGCAACAAGTGATGTTGCCAAAATTCATTAGATTAATCGTGCCGTTTTCACCTGGAGGTAGCAACGACGTTTATGCCCGTGCGTTAGCGCAAAAATTAGCGGGCAAAGTGTCAGCTTCAGTTGTGGTTGAAAACAAACCCGGTGCGGGTGGCAGTATTGGTTCAGATTTAGTCGCGAGGGCTGAACCCGATGGCTCAACCTTATTGCTTATTTCAACTTCGTTTGCAACCAATGCGGCGGTGCGCAACAATTTGCCGTTTGATCCGATTACTTCCTTCAAACCTGTAGCCTTGGTAGCCAAAGGTGCGATGGTGTTAATTGTGGGTAATAAAACACCGTTTACAGATATCGCACAATTGATTGCAGCAACCAAACTGTCGAATAATGCAGTGAATTACAGCTCTGCTGGAATGGGTTCGATTGGGCAGATGAGTGTTGAGCACTTCAAAGCAATGTCAGACACCCAGGCCTTGCACGTACCCTATCAGGGGATCAATGGGGCGGTCGCCAATATGATTGGCGGAAATATCGACTACATGATTACTACCTTGGCTTCAGTGGGCGGTCAGCTTCAAGCAAATTTAGTGCGCCCCATCGGGGTCACCTCGCTTGAGCGTTCTAAGTTTTTTCCGGGTGTGCCAGCCATTGCCGAAACGCTTCCAGGCTACGAGGTAGATGTCTGGTGGGTGGTTTTTGCGCCAGCCAAAACAGCAAGTCCAGTGATCGACGCCTTAAACGCGGCCATTCGTAGCGTCAGTACCGAACCAGAGATGCAGGCGTTGTTCGCGAAAGAAGGTGCTGAATCAACTAATTTTTCGCCGGCCCAAACAGCAGACTATGTCAAACAAGAGGTTGAGCGCTGGAAACAAGTTGCGCGAACCGGTCGTATTCAAGTTAACTAAATTCAATATTAAGTATGGAGTCAGGACATGACGAGTAAAGACCAAACGATTTTGCAAACTTTTGCCGAGCTTTTTTGCAAGACACAATTTAAAGATGTACCGCCCGAGGTTGTGCATAAAGCGAAAATGTTGACCATTGATTTGATTGGCGTGTCGATCGCCGGGCTGAAGATGGATTTCCCGCGGATGATGATTGATTATCTGTCGAGCCTGCGCGGTACCGAAGACGCGACTCTTTTTGGTTTTAAAGAAAAAGTGCCGGCTATTCATGCCGCGTTGGGTAATGGCGTGACCGCACATGCGCTGGATATGGATGATGGCTATCGCTTTGGTGGTGTGCATGCGGGCGTGGCCGTGATCCCCGCCGCCTTAGCCTATGCCGAAGTGCAAAAAGCGGATGGCAAAGCTTTTTTGTTAGCCATGATTCTGGGCTATGACATTGTGAATCGAATTTCAAAGGCGATGAACCCTTCGCACTTGACGCGTGGATTTCACACGACCGGTACCTTGGGGGTCCTGGGTGCGGCGGCTGCGTGTGGCGTACTGGCGGGTCTAACAAAAGAGCAAATGACGAGCGCGATGGGGATTGCAGGCTTGCAAGGCGCTGGGCTATTACAAATTTTGGTTGAAGGTGCAATGGTCAAACCCTTACATCCTGGCAAAGCTGCGATGGCCGGTGTGATGTCGGTTGATTTGGCCAAGCGTGGCGCGAACGGGCCGATCACCATGCTTGAGGGCGAAAAGGGCTTATTCAAGGCGATGGCCGATGAAGTCAATACAGAAGCATTGTTCGAAGGACTAGGCACACATTTTTATCTGGCGGATCAGTACATCAAGTTGCACGCCGCCTGTCGACACATTCATCCCGCTGCCGATGGGGTATTGGCGGTAATGAAAGAAAAACAACTCGCCTTCGCCGATATTGAAAGCGTTGATGTAGCAACCTATCCCGTGGCCGTTAGTTTTTGCGGCGCGACGGCGATGCCCGACACGGCCGAGGGCGCCAAATTCAGCATTGCGTACTCGGTGGCAATGGCTGCCTATTATGGTGATGTCGGAGAAGACCGTTATGTGCAAGCGGTTGTTGCAAATCCAGAGATTCAAGGCTTGGCCTCGCGTATTACATCAAGGCTCGATGACGGTTGGGCCAAGGTGTATCCAAGCCAGCGTGGTGCGTCGATGGTCATCAAAAGCAAGGCAGGCGCTGTACACAAAGTTGACGTGCCTTTAGCCAAAGGTGAGCCTGAAAATCCAGCTTCAGACGAAGACATCATTGCAAAGTTTCGTCATAACGCTGAAGGACAAGATCAAAAGTTGGTTGAAGAAATCCTCTCGTTGTTACTGTCATTTGAAAAGCATTCGGTCTCTGAATTAACTGCTTTGATGGTGCGGTTGCACCCATGATGCGTCCTCAGCCTCAATCACTGAAAGATTTATTTTTTTCTTTTACGCTTTTAGCAATACAAGGGTTTGGCGGTGTATTGGCCTATATGGAGCGCGAGTTAGTTGAAAGAAAAAAATGGTTAACGCGCGCCGAGTTTGTTGAAGAATGGGCGGTGGCGCGCACGATGCCCGGGCCACCCGCTTTAAATTTATGCATCATGGTGGGGTCGCGGTATTTTGGTTTGCGTGGTGCGATTGTTTCGGTCGCTGGGATGTTTTTTTTGCCCTCATTTACGATCGCACTGATGGCGTTAGCCTATGCGCGCTTTGGCGCGGATCCCCATGTAATTGATGCGTTGCGTGGGATGGGGGCAGTGGCAGCAGGTTTGTTTATTGCCACGGGTTTAAAGTTATTGACCGCGTTAAAGACGAATCCGCTGGGGGTGCCCCTTTGTTTGGTCTTAGCGTTTTTAAGTTTTGCGGGCGTCGCATTGCTGCACTGGCGTCTGGTGTACGTGATGTTATGCCTAGGTGGCTTGGGGTATCTGTTGACCTTTATTAAGTTGAAAGGTCAACCATGACTTCTCCGTTAAGCGTTGTGATGCAGTGGACCGATTGGTTTGAGTTGTTAGTGCACTTTTTTGTATTTTCAGTCAGTTCGATCGGCGGCCCGTTGGTGCTACTGCCTGAGATTCATCACTATCTGGTCACACAGCAGCAATGGTTGACCACCGCACAATTCAGTGCCTCGGTTGTGATTGCGCAAGCCGCGCCCGGCCCGAATGTCTTGTTTGTCGCCTTGTTGGGTTGGAACATCGGGTTCAATGCGGGTGGTTTATTCACCGGATTCGCCAGTGCGGTTTTATGCATGGTTGGGATGTTGTTGCCGAGCTGTTCGCTGATTTTTGTGACAGCACGATGGGTGTATAAAAACCGCGACTTGATTGCAGTGCGTGCCTTTAAACTTGGGATGGGGCCGATCGTGATTGCGTTGTTGATCGCTTCGGGCTGGATGCTTGCGACCGGCAATACCGAAGCAGCGAGAGACTGGCCACTTTGGCTGGTGACTGCAACCACAACTGCCATCGTGGCGCGCACCAAAATTAATATGTTTTGGCTGCTATTAACTGGGGCTGCCCTTGGTGCGAGTGGGTTATTGGTTGTGTCATAAAAAATTTATATGATGATGGCAAACTCATGCTTAGTTGCGCGTCGCCTTGAAGCCTGTATGTTGAATCTCATTCGTTTAATTCCTCTTTTTTTGTTTTGTCTGCTTTCTAGCAGCCCAGGCGTTGCACAGACGTTTTCTTTTGTCGCGCTGGGGGATCACCCCTATGGGGATGCTGAAAAATCATACCCCCCTTATCGAGCCTTGATCGCTTCAATTAACAAGGCTCAGCCTGTTTTTTCAGTGCATGTGGGCGATTTTAAAAGTGGCTCAAGCTTGTGTTCTGATCACGAGTACCTTGAACAACAAAAGCACTTTGCATTATTTGAACGTGGGATCGTCTACACGCCCGGGGATAATGATTGGACCGATTGTCATCGCCTAAATAATGGTCGCTATGATCCGCTTGAGCGTTTAACAAAACTGCGGCAAATGTTTTTTAAACCCGAGGAGTCTTTAGGCCAGGCGCCGCTGCGCTTAGAAAGTCAGCCCTGGGTGCAGCCTGCGTTTTCGCGCTTTATCGAAAATCAGCGCTGGGTGCATCACGACGTACTGTTTGTGACCTTGCACATTGTTGGCAGCAACAATAATTTTGAGGCCAGAGATCCCAAAGCCACGCTAGAATTTTTTGAACGTGATGCGGCGAACGTGGCTTGGATTCGCGAGGCATTTTTACAGGCAGAAAAAAATCAATACAAAGCGATTGTCTTTGCGTTTCAGGCTGATGCACTGATCAGTCGCTCAATGTGGGAAGAATTTCCGGCATGGTCTGGCTTTCGCAATAGTATTGGCGATACTTTATTGCCCCTGGCACAGGCTTGGCGCAAACCTGTATTGTTGATTCATGGTGATAGCCATGAATATCATTTTGATCAGCCCTTTAAGTTGGCCAAACAACCGATCACTAATCTGACAAGGCTTCAGGTACCCGGAGCCTCGGATGTGCGCGCGGTACGTGTGCAGGTTGACCCGAGCGCGCAAGCCGTGTTTGCTGTCGAGTTGCTAAAGCCATGAAAGCACTTAAGTCGTGCGCGTGACCTCGCCTTTTAGATAGCGCTTAAGTATGACGGGATCAGGATCCACGCCCAGGCCAGGGCCTTGAGGCAGTTGCACTTTACCGCCCGCGCTGCGTACCCAAGGATCAAACGGATTGGCCTGCATCTCGATCCACAAGATTTCGATTAAGGGCCGCTCAATCAAAGCTGAGGCGACGTGATAACTTGCCAGCAAACCGGGCCCAAAGTATGGGCAGTGCGGATACACCTCAACCCCATTAGCCTGACAATATTGAATGACTTTGACCATTTCACCAATGCCGCCAACTTTGGTGACGCTCGGCTGAGCAATATCGATCGCGCCAGCGTCGATGAGGGTTTTAAAACCAAATAAACCGGCAACGTTTTCGCCGGCGGCGATGGGAACGCCTTTAGCGCGCACACTCGCTAAGCTATGCACGTCTTCAGGTGGCCAAACAGGCTCTTCAAGCCAAAGTAAACCATCGTGGGCGAGTGCTTGCGCCATTTCGCGTGCCTTAACCGGCAACCACGCGCAATTGACATCGAGCATGATCTTGGCGTTTTCAGCGCCCGGAGCCTGCATTGCCGCCAAGGTCGCTTCGCGTGTGACTTCATGCAGTTTGATAAAACGGTAGCCTTGGCTTGCGGCCTTAGAGACATTCTTGGCGACTAACGCTGGATCGGTATAGCAAAGCAGGCTGGCATAGGTGTCTAGTTCTTTTCGTGCGGGCCCGCCCAGTAGTTGCCATACGGGTTGTTTGGCCCGTTTTCCCGCCAAGTCCCAAAGCGCAATTTCAATCCCTGAAAAGCCATAGACAAAAGAGCCATTACGCCCCAACAGGTGGGTGGCATGCAGCACGGAGCGAGTCAGGCCATTGATGTCTGTGGCATCCCGCCCAATGACCAGTGGTGCAACGATGGTATCGATTGCCGCTTTTGTTGAAGCAATGGCAGCGTGCCCAAACGCTTCTCCCCAACCGACAAGCCCATCTTCTGTTTCAACTTTGACCAGCAAGATCTCGAGGTGATCCCATAGTTGACCCGCAAAGCGATTATGTGGTCCGTCCATGGTGAAAGGTAGCGAGATGACTGATGTTTCGATTGCTGTGATTTTCATGGTTGCTTGAATCCTGTCTGAGACTGCGTTTAGGCTTTCTTCTAGGATAACAGCCAGTCGTGCGCTGCGGCGCAGCATTGCTCTGCTTGCAGCTGCCCGAGGCCAAGTGCGTCCAGGCAGGCTAGTCTGTGTTTGCGGCCAGTTGTTTTCCTGATAAATTGAGTGATCGATGACCTAAAAAGCGAGAGACAAATGCCTTCAAAACTAAAACTGCGCCCAACCGTGAACCCGGATGGGACGCCGGTTGCTGTGCATACGACACCCGATAATTCAGCGTGGCGCGCGTCGCATCGTGAACCGATTCTTGAGCCCGAGTTACCGATCATTGATGCGCATCATCATTTGTGGGAACGTCAGGGGCAAACGTACATGCTCAAAGAGTTTGTGGCAGATGCGCAGGCGGGTCACAACGTGGTTGCTTCGGTCTTTGTCGAGTGTGGTGCCTTTTATCGTAAGACTGGCCCCGAGATGATGGATCGCTTAGGTGAGGTTGAGTTTGCGAACGGCGTAGCGGCTATGGCCGCCAGTCAGGCCTATGGCAAGACACAAGTGTGTGCGGGTATCGTGGGCTCGGCGGATTTAACCTATGGCCAAGAAATCGGCAAACTGCTCGATGCACAAATAGCCGCAGCGGGCGGGCGCTTTCGCGGTATTCGTTTGATCACGAAATGGGATGCCGATGAGCAACTCAATAATGGTCGCTATCTTATTCCGCCAAAGTTAATGTCTGACCCAGATTTTCGTAAAGGCTTTGCCGAACTTGGGCCACGCAATTTAAGTTTTGATGCCATGATTTACCATCACCAAATCCCTGAAGTCATCGATCTGGCTCGTACCTACCCTGACACCACAATTATTTTGAATCACATTGGTGGTCTGCTTGCCAAGACACGTACATATCTTGCCAAAGAAAAAGAGACGACGGATATTTGGCGGGCCTCAATGGCCGAGTTGGCAAAATGCCCGAACGTGTTCGTTAAGCTGGGTGGCCTAGGGATGCCGTATCTGGGTTTTGGTTTTGAAAAACCAGGCAAGCCCGCAGATTCGCAACAGCTTGCTGCGGCCTGGGGTCCGTTGTTTGACTCGTGCATTGAGTCATTTGGTGCGCAGCGGTGCATGTTTGAAAGTAATTTTCCGCCGGATCGTGCTTCGGTTGATTATCACGTGATCTGGAATGCCTTTAAACGGGTGGCGGCAAAGTACTCGGCCGCAGATAAACACGCTTTGTTCTTTGGCACAGCGGCAAAGGTGTATCAACTAAAGGTGGATTGAATTCGCGTGACTCGACCACGACTGTATTCATATCGCCGTTGCCCCTACGCCATGCGCGCGCGCATGGCGTTGTGGTGTGCGGGGATTGAGGTTGAGCTAGAAGAAATCAGTTTGCGGGATAAGCCAGCGGCTTTGCTGGCCGTATCGCCCAAAGGGACTGTGCCGGTACTGCAGTGTGTGGATGGGCGAGTGCTCGACGAAAGCTTGGCGATCATGCGTTGGGCGCTCGCGCAACGCGACCCGCAAGGGTGGTTGCTAAACGCGGATCACGTCGAGCAACAAGCGCTTGTGCAAAGCAATGACACTGACTTTAAATATTGGCTTGATCGCTATAAGTATGCCGAACGCTATCCAGAATTTAGTCTTGAGTATTATCGAGAGCAGGCGCTGGGTAGTTTGATCACGAAGCTTGAGCAGCGCTTAACCCAGGCACCTTATTTAGGTGGGCAATCCGCGTGTTTAAGTGATGTGGCAATTTTTCCGTTTGTACGTCAGTTTGCAGCGGTTGATGCAACGTGGTTTGCGCAGAGCCCTTGGCCGGCAACGCGCGCTTGGTTGAACGGTTGGCTTGGGAGTGTGTTGTTTAAAACGATTATGGATAAGGCGCTTGTTAAGCGCTAAACGCTTAACATTGACTGCGCAACCTTGCCGTTTGTTTAGTAATGAGGCGGTAGCTCGTCACGCAAGCTGGGCAGCTGTGTGTTGCGTTCTTGTGGCATCTGTTGCCGAAGGCTCGCAAGCTCTTTGGCTAAAAATTCAATTTGCTGTTGCTGCCTAAAAATCGTCTGATTCAGCTGATCGATTAAATCATCGGCAAGACCCACTTTGATCTCGAGCTCGGCAAGGCGCTTTTCGAGGGGGCTGTCAGTTTGCATATTGACTCAGATTCAAAGAAGGAGCGACCCAAAGGGAGCCGTTGTGCGCGAAAGGTCACCTGGCATTGGTGTGTCATACGCTTATTGTATATTCAGCGTGTATGTGAGCGGTAGGTTCGCCAAAATGAGCTAGGGAAATCAACATGAAAGTAGGCATTAACGGTCTTGGGCGCATCGGACGCCTTGCGCTGCGGGCTGCGTTGGGTGCTGCCGAGCGACAAAGTGATGATCCGCGGGCGGGCAACCGGCTTGAGGTTGTGCATTTGAATGAAATCAAAGGCGGGGCGCATGCAACGGCGCACTTGCTTGAATTTGATAGCGTGCAGGGCCGGTGGCGTGCGGATATCGCGGCTGAGCGTGAGCAAGCGATTCGTATCAACGACAAGAGCTTGTCGTTTTCATCGTATGCAACGGCTGCTGAGATCCCCTGGGGTGATCTTGGGGTAGATGTGGTGCTTGAATGCACCGGCAAATTTTTAACACCCGAAACCTTAGCCGGGCACCTTGAGCGCGG
>CAIYCP010000047.1 GCA_903924715.1 uncultured beta proteobacterium | reverse complement strand
CCGTCGTTCCGCATAATGAGCGCCCCAATTAGTCAACCAACGCTTGGCTGCCGCCAGTTCGCAATCTTGTTTTTCATGACCATCCTGAGCTTGAACAAACTCGGGCGGTAGCGGAATGATCTGTTTTTGACCTGGTGCCACTATCACGGGCGTGATCACAATATGACGAAAAAGGGTCTTACCATTTTTTAAAAGCTGTTGAGTGCCCCCTGCGTCAGACTAGTTGTCGCCTCAAATTTTAAGAAAAAATAAAATTTGAGATTAGAAATGAAAACATATAAAAGATATTCCTTAGGCTTCAAAGAGCAAGCCTTGGTAAAAGTTTACAGTCGTAGCAATGACCAAACAATTGAGTTGGTTGCAAACGAACTAAATATCAACGTAACGACATTGAAGGATTGGATGAGACAAAGTAAAAAGGCCAGCAATAAGGCAGCATCACCGGCATCAAAACGCCCCATGGATTGGCGTCCTGAAGAACGACTTACCGCCTTACAGCAAAGCTATGGATTGCTAGGAGAAGACTTAAATACCTGGTGCCGTGAACGTGGTGTTTTTGCTCATCAACTCGAGCAATGGAAAATAGATTTCTGTAGCCATGGCGACAGAGAGGAATCGCGTGAAAAAGCTGAATCCTTACGTGTATTAAAAATTGAAAATCAAAGTCTTGAACGCGAATTATTGCGTAAAGACAAAGCCTTAGCAGAAGCCGCAGCGCTGTTGGTACTGCAAAAAAAGTTCCGAGCGCTCTTGGGGGGAGAGGTCGAATGACTCGCCACGAAGAGCGCCAGCAAGTGATAGTATTACTCAACGAGTCAGTCGCAGCAGGAGCGCGTCAAGCCAAAGCCTGCGAAGTCTTAGGCCTAAGCAAGCGCACCCTGCAGCGTTGGCGGGCCAGTGATAGTGTTCGTTGTGATCAACGCTCTTTACGCCAATATCAACCGTCACATAAGCTCACTGCAATCGAGCGTGCCGCAGTACTAGCCATAGCAAATTCCGATGAGTTCGGCCATCTACCGCCTAGCCAGATCGTACCACGACTGGCTGATCAAGGCTGCTATGTCGCGTCTGAATCAACGTTTTATCGTATCTTACGAGACGAAAAACAGCTGACCCATCGGCACAGCGAACGTCCGCCACAAACACGCACGAAGCCCCGCGCAATCTGTGCCACAGCACCTAACCAACTGTACAGTTGGGACATTACTTATTTACCATCACTCATTCGTGGACAGTTTTTTTACCTGTATTTATTTGTAGATATTTTTAGTCGAAAGATCGTCGGTTGGCAGGCCTATGAAGAAGAAAGCAGTGCTTTGGCTGGCGAACTATTACGCGACTTTTGTCATCGTGAAGGCATACAGTCAAACCAGTTAATTCTACATTCTGATAATGGCAGCCCCATGAAAGGATCAACCATGCTAGCGACCATGCAGCAGCTTGGTGTTATGCCATCTTTTAGTCGACCATCGGTTAGTAATGATAATCCATACTCAGAATCATTATTTAAGACCTTAAAATATCGTCCTCAATATCCATTAAAGCCTTTTGCTGATGTCATAGAAGCGCGTCAATGGGTTACACAGTTAGTCGAATGGTATAACCACGAGCATCGCCATAGTGGTCTCGCTTTTGTCACGCCAGATCAGCGACATAACAACTTAGACGAAATGCTTATAAATAATCGTAAAGCTGTCTACGAGGCTGCCTATGCTAAAAATCCACAACGCTGGAGCGGAAACACTCGGAATTGGCAAAGAGTCGAAGCTGTTCATCTTAACCCCGATAAAGTAAAAGAAGGTGATGCCAAAGATATTGATATCCAGATAAGAAAAGTAGCGTAAGTTTTAACCGTCGAGGCGACAACTACACTGACAATTTCCGATACTGGCAGGGATGCCAGTATCCAGTTACAGGGAGGTGAGTGAATATATGGCGTGGCAAATACCCTCCATGGCACTGGATTCCGGCATCCTTGCCGGAATGACGGCTTAGCTGAAGCATCGTGCTAATCAGGATTTATTATGGG
>CAIYCP010000046.1 GCA_903924715.1 uncultured beta proteobacterium | reverse complement strand
TGGCCGGCCCCGCCCCGCGATAGGGCACATGTCGCATATTGATGCCCGCCATCTTATTAAAGAGTTCGCCAGAGAAGTGTGGGGTCGTACCGTTACCTGACGAACCAAAATTCAAGGGGATTTTATTTTCTTTACCGACCGCGATGAGTTCTTTGACTGTTGTTGCGGGCACTTTCGGGTTCACCACAAGAATATTGTTCGAGATGGCTAACGTGCGAATCGCCACAATATCTTTCTGAACATCATAACTAGGCTTGATCGGCATACTCATGTTGATGGCATGCGAGGTAATGATCATACCGATCGTGTAGCCATCTGGTTGCGCACGCGCAATCGCCTCCATCCCAACGTTGCCACCCGCACCCGCACGATTTTCAACCACAAACGACTGCCCGGACATTTCGCCTAATTTTTTAGCCAGAATGCGTCCCAAAATATCTGTCGCACCGCCCGTTGGAAACGGAACAATTAAACGGACAGAGCGGTCTGGATACTGAGCCTTTGCAACGTTGCACCAGCAACAGAGCAGAAGACTAAGCGACAGCAGAATACTTTCTATCAATCTTGAGCGTACAGCATGCATGGCAACACCTTTAGCTTGATTTACCTACTTTCGGCACCTTCACCCAGCCTGGATCCAAACCGATCGTACCTTGTGCTGCAAGTGCCTTGATCTGTTCGTCGGTATAACCGGCTGCGGCCATGACCTCGGCCGTGTGTTGCCCTAAGCGCGGAGGCGGCAGGCGAATTTCGCCGGGCGAGTCACTGAATTTAATCGGCAAACCCGCCATCGCAATTTTTCCCAAACCTTCAAGATCCATTTCGTGAACCATATCGCGCGCAAGCACTTGCGGCTGCACGACGACTTTATCAATCGTATTCACGGGCGAACACGGCACATCTTGTTCAATCAACTTTGCCTGCCAATAAGCAAGCGGTTGTTGAATGATGATGTCACGAATCATTTGAATCAACAAAGGGCGATTCAACGAACGCATTTCAGGATTCATAAATCTTGGATCGTCCGCCCATTCAGGCCGCTCAAGCACATTACATAAGCCTTTCCACATCCGTTGATTAAACGAAGAGATCACCAGCCACTGATCACTAGCCTGATACGCGCGATAGGTTGGGCTGCCTAATGAGCCACTACCACTCGGTCCGGGCACTTCACCACTTGAAAAATACCGTGTGAAAAATTGGGCCAACATCGACATGTGGCCTTCGAGCAACGACGTGTCAACGCGCTGGCCGCGGCCTGTGCGATGACGCGTTTCAAGCGCCATCATGATGCCAATCGTGCCGAACATACCGGCACCCACGTCTGCGACCGACATCCCCATCTTCGCGGGACTACCCTCAGGATCACCCGTAATACTCATCGAGCCCGCATACGCCTGCATAAACAGATCATTCGCGGGTTCTTTACTTAACGGGCCGCTCGCACCAAACCCACTGATTGCGCAATACACCAGCCGAGGATTTACTTTAGACAAACTTTCGTAATCGAGGCCTAAGCGATCGAGCGCACCCATCCGATAGTTATGCACAAACACATCGGCTTCTTCGATCAACTTACGTGCAATCGCAACACCTTCTGGCGTTTTCAAATCAATCGCCATGCCCCGCTTGTTTCGATTTGCGGCGGCGTAGTAATAACTCATTGAATCATGAAAGTAAGGCGCCCATACCCGACTGTCATCACCGGTAACCGTACGTTCAATTTTGACGACATCGGCGCCATAGTCGCCCAAGAGCATGCCGCAAAAGGGCCCCGCCATTGCGACGCTAATTTCTACGACCTTAATACCTGCTAGTGGTGCTGTCATGACCATCTCTTCATCATTCAATCAGGTAAGGACTCGGTCAAACCTGAGGCGCATCAATACCTTTCAACCAGGTCGACGTACGGTCTTTGAAACCAACGTCCGCACGCTTTTCGAGCCAATAGGCATAACTTTCGGGTACCGTTGCATACGGATTGTCTTGACCAAGTTTGCTTGCGGCATCTAGCGCCCAGTTCGGGTTGTGCAGCATCTCACGCCCAATCGCGACGATATCCGCTTGGCCTTTTTGCAAAATATGCTCAGCCTGATCCGCATGAATAATTAAGCCGACCGCCATCGTTAGAATGTCAGCGCCATGTCGAATCTTTTCTGAGTACGGCACCTGATAGCTATACGAAGGTTTGACCGGCGAAAGCACCGCGGATTTTTCTGACATACCCCCGCTACTGCAATCAAACACATCGACGCCCTTAGCCTTGAGTACCTTGGCAAGATTAATACTGTCTTCGATGGTCCAGCCGACCTCATCGACTGCAGAGGTTCTGAAAAACAATGGCTTGTTATTCGGCCACGACTGACGCACGCGCTCGACCACTTCAATCGCAAAACGCATGCGCTTTTCGGGCGTGCCACCATATTCATCGGTACGCAGATTAGTCGTTGCTGACAAAAATTGGTGCGTCAAATAGCCATGTGCGCCATGCAACTCTAAGACATCGAAACCGGCACGATGCGCGCGCTCGGCGGCCTTGCCCCAAAATTCAATTTGCTCGTGAATGTCTTTAAGCGTCATAGCTCTTGGCATTGACGCTTTTGAATTTAAACTAATCGCGCTTGGGCCAATAAGCTCCCACTCCTCGCCGTGATCCACACCCTTCTGGGTGGCGGGATCAAGCGGGGCCCGTCCTTTCCAAGGCACCGAATTACGCGCCTTGATGCCTGAGTGTCCTAATTGAATGCCAACGGTTGCGCCGTAAGATTTTACAAACGAGGCGATGCGCTGCAGTTGCGGAATAAACTCGTCTTTCCATAAACCCAAATCAGAGGGTGTCGTACAGCCACGCGGATCGACCTTAGTCGACTCAACCATCACCAAACCCACGCCGCCCACGGCATACTTAGCATAGTGTGCAAAATGCCAGTCGCTTGCATGGCCATTGACTGCCGAGTAGGTCAACATCGGCGAAAGGGCAATACGGTTACGGATGACAACGTCACGAATCTGAAGAGGCGAAAATAATTTGCTTTGCATGTTGATCTCAGTAATAAATAATTAATCTGGTTTGATATTGCCCGTTTTGATAACTTCTGCCCATTTGGCCGAATCTTTCTTAATCACTTCAGCAAATTCTTGCGTAGACTGAATGATCGGTTGTGAACCAAGCTTGGCTAACTTTGCAACCACCTCTGGATCGGCAAGCGCAGTACGCACCGCCGCATTCAGCTTTTCAACGATCGGTTGCGGTATGCCCTTGGCACCGATCAGCCCATACCAAAGTGAAATACTAAAACCAGGCAGGCCTTGCTCAGCCACTGTTGGAATATCTGGCATCAGCGGCGAACGCTCAGGCAAAGCGATCGCCAATACCTTTAGGCGACCCGAGTTCAGCTGGGGCAATACTTCGGGCGTGTTATTAAACATCAACTGCACTTGACCACCCATCAAACCCACCATCGCTTGCGCACCCCCCTTGTAAGGGATATGCACCATCGAAACATCGGCCGTTTGTTTAAAAAGCTCCATCGCCAAGTGATTGGATACACCATTACCTGCCGAGGCATACGTGATGCCATCG
>CAIYCP010000045.1 GCA_903924715.1 uncultured beta proteobacterium | reverse complement strand
CTGCTAAGGCCTTCAGCTTTTTGGCTTGAATAAAGGGCAACACCTCAACCAGTGGGGCGAAAATTGCGTCTAAACGCCCGCCCACCAAATCCACAAGCGCTGGTGCGCCGCCTTTATACGGAATATGTCCCATCTGGATGCCCGCCTTATTGGCGAACAAAGCGCCAGACAAGTGCTGACTTGAACCACTACCCGCTGAACCATAGTTCAGGGGTGGATTTGCAGCTTTAGCTGCAACGATAAATTCAGCGAAAGAATTGATTTTAGAATCAGCGCCAACCACCAATACATTTGGAATCATGGCAATGCGTGAAATCGGCTCAAGATCTCTACGTAAATCATAAGGTAAAGACTGATATAGCGAGATATTGGCAACCAGGCTGCTTGGCGCCATTAAAAGCGTATAACCATCAGGTGCAGCCTGCGCGACCACATTCGCACCGATATTACCCGCAGCGCCCGCACGATTCTCGGCGACAACCTGCTGCCCAATTCGTTTTGAAAGATGCTCAGCAATTAAACGGGCGGTAATGTCTGTGCTACCACCAGACGCATACGGCACGATCAGCGTGATCGGCTTATTTGGATACGCTGATGGTTGCGCCCACAAGGGCGTTGCAATTAAAAAACTAGATAGCGCGCACACACCAACAAGTAAACGTTTCAACATGCTGTCTCTCCAGAGCTTAGGTAAGTGCTGCTTGTTTTAATTCTATTTTTTTGAATACGGAAAATAAGGTGGAAATTCACCAATGCTATTCATTGTGACTTCAATCAATGTCACGCCTTTGTGCGTTAAGGCTTTGCTCAGGGTTGCCCCAAGCGTACTTGCTACAGACACCTGCATAAAGGGAATTCCAGCTAACGCAGCCAACTGCTTTAGATCAGGGCCCAATAAATCATAATAGTTTCTCCGTCCTTCGCAGGTCGCATCCTGGATATGTTGAATGACACCATAACCACCATCGTTCATCACAAGTACCACCAGGTCAACCTTCTCTTGCACTGCGGTCCATAACTCTCCGACGTTCAAGAAAAATCCACCGTCACCGACCATCGCGACAGTTTTACGACCATTCGCACCCACTGCAGCACCGATTCCAAGCGAAAGACCGGGTCCAATTGCGGCCCCAATAGGATATGCGCTGCTGCGCCCGTCATACAAAGGAAATAGCTTATTGCCCCAAGTACTATTATTTAACGTAATGTCGCGCACCCAGATCGCATCACGCGGCATGGCATTACGCACTTGATCAGGGAAACTGGCATAAGGGCCAAGCGTCTGACGAAACTCTTCAAAGGCCGCAACCTTCATCGCCTTGAATTCACTTGCAAACTTTGGATCGATTGAAATCTTACCTTTTACCTTTGACGCCAAGGCCTCGAGTGTTGAGCCTGCTTCGGCACAAACAAAGGCTTGGTTTTTGTATGTTCGATCATTGGCCAACGGATCGATATCAATTTGAATAATATTTTTAGGCAGACGCGCTGTTGCATCCATGGTCTCGTGACCGCGCAACCTAGAACCCACCACTAACAATAAATCAACGGTGTCGTAAAACGCTTCTACTAGGGGCGCCCCTGTGCCGTTTAAACCACCGATGCTCATCGGATGATCGTCGGGCACGATGCCACGACCCGCCCAACTGGTGACCAAGCCAAACCCGAGGTCAAGCAATTTGGTGGCGGCCGACGCTGCGTCGCGCGCGCCATTGCCCAGCCAAAGCATCGGCCGCTTTGCCTGAGAGACTAAAGCCACGAGTCGATCCATTTCAGCCGCGCTTGCGATGCGCAACGCAGTAATAGGTAACACTAAGGCATCAAGCTCGGCAGGTCTGTCAATGACACTTTTTTGCACATCAATTGGGATTTCAATGCTGACCGGCCCCCTTGGTGCGCTGAGCGCGTCGGCAACGGCTCTTTTAAGAATCGACAAGGCTTGATCGGGCGTGCCGATCCGATAGGCCGTTTTAGAAATACTTTTAAGCATACCGAGTTGGTCAGGCACATCGTGTACGGCACCGCGTCCGCGACCAATATGCTTGGTCATACTTTGACCCGTGATATGCAATACCGGAGATGAAGCAAAGCCTGCTTCAACCAACGCTGATGCCGCGTTTGCAGCACCCGGGCCCGTACTAGTAAACACAACGCCTAGTTTGCGCGTCACACGAGCGTAGGCATCTGCCATATGCCCAGCACCCATTTCACCGCGCGTCATCACAAACCGAATCTTGCCACGCCGAGCGACGCCATCCAACATCGGAATGTTATGCACGGAGACAATACCAAAGGCAGTATCCACGTCACATTTTTCAAGAAATTCAGCCACCAATTCGGCAACGGTGTATTGACTCATTATTTGTCTCTTTCAGTCTAGGCGGACGCTGTTGTCTGCAGTTTTTTTATCGATGTTTCACGACGTTTGACTGATCGCGAAAACAAACCCTCTGGACAGCATAGCTTAGCTCTGTACCAATGTCTATGCGACGGGCGCCACAGAAGACCGGACTGGTACTTTTAGCTACTTAAGACAAAACGCACGGCAAATTCAACCCAACTTGCAAGACGCTGCTGCGCGTCTTGAGCAGGGATAAAACGCCATCTCTGCACGGCTCGCAACGCTGCCTCGTCAAACAGGCGATAGCCACTACCTTTGGCCACTTCGATTTCTTGGGGATGGCCTTTAGCGTCAACCCAGACCCTAAACCACACAACACCACTGATACCCCGATCGCGCAAGGCGATAGGGTAGTCAGGCGTAGGGTTATGCGCATAGTCTGGCCTTGCCATCTGTGAGACCGTTG
>CAIYCP010000044.1 GCA_903924715.1 uncultured beta proteobacterium | reverse complement strand
TGCTTTGATCTGAATAGTCTCGCCAGTGAAAGGGTTACGACCCTTACGAGCTTTGCGATCTACTTTCTTGAACTTACCGAAATCATTGATCATGACGTCTTCGCCTTTAGCCATATTGCGAACGATTGTGTCAAAAATGATATCTACGGCATGTGTTGCTTCTTTTTTGCTGTCATTGAAGTGCGGGGCCAACGCAGCAATGAATTGGGCCTTATTCATCAAATTCCCCTTATAACTACGCGTAAAAGTTAAGCAGTTGCTTAACGTGTTATTAAATTTACGCAAGTAGGGTGCGCGAGTCCATTATCACCCTCGCGTGTCGCCCTTTTTTTATTTTCACTCTTTACAGATGTGAAAGCGAAAAAACCCTTATACGACGCTACAAATCTCTCAATTAATGGTTGAGGGTTTTAGTTGTCGGCTTAAATGAAGGACGAGATTTCTCGAATTTATCAATGGAATCAAGAGATTTGAGCGTCAAACCGATGTCATCAAGGCCTTCCATCAAACGCCACCTGGTGTAATCATCGATTTCAAAGGCAATTGTGGTGCTCCCAAAACTCACTGTTCGAGCGTCAAGATTGACAGTTATTGGCAAAGCAGGATTTGCCTCGACCGCACTCCATAAAGTTTCAACATCTTTTTGGGGAACGATAATTGTCAGCAAGCCACCTTTTGCCGAATTGCCTCTAAAAATATCGGCAAAACGGCTCGAGATGATGACCTTAAATCCGTAGTTTTGAAGCGCCCAGACAGCATGCTCGCGGGAGGAGCCGGTACCAAAGTCAACGCCGGCAACCAAAATCGATGCGCTCTTGAACTCTTCCTTATTGAGAATGAACTCTGGGTCTTTGCGCCAAGCAGCAAATAGGCCATCTTCAAAACCTGATCGAGTAACGCGCTTGAGATAGACGGCCGGAATGATTTGGTCTGTATCAACATTACTTCTGCGAAGCGGAAGTGCAGTGCCAACGTGGGTAACGAATTTTTCCATGACGGGCTCCTTTACAAATCCGCTGGGGATGAGAGTGTTCCGCGAATTGCGGTTGCTGCTGCGACAAGTGGGCTCACTAAGTGGGTACGCCCACCTTTTCCTTGACGACCTTCAAAGTTGCGATTACTTGTTGAGGCAGAACGCTCTCCCACAGCAAGTTGATCAGGGTTCATTCCCAGGCACATAGAACAACCTGCTTGACGCCATTCGGCACCCGCATCAATAAAGACTTTATCTAAACCTTCAGATTCGGCTTGCAAACGAACGCGAGCAGAACCTGGCACAACTAACATGCGAAGAGATTTCGAAATCTTCTTACCTTTGAGAACATCTGCAGCTACGCGCAAATCTTCAATACGCCCATTCGTGCAAGATCCCAAAAACACAGTGTCAATAACTATGTTTTTAAGTGGTGTTCCTGCTTTGAGATCCATATAGACCAGTGCTCGCTCAGCAGCGCCACGTGCTTCAGGATCTGCGATTGCAGAAGGATCTGGGACGTTCGAATTTAGTGGCGCACCTTGTCCTGGGTTAGTTCCCCATGTAACAAACGGTGCTAATTCCTCAGCATTGATGTTGATTTCAGCGTCAAATGTGGCGTCTTTATCTGTGAAGAGAGTGCTCCAATAAGAGACCGCTTCATCCCAATTCTTTGGTGCGTGCGGTTTGCCTTTGATGTATTCGAATGTTTTTTCATCAGGTGCAATTAAACCTGCACGAGCACCAGCTTCAATAGACATATTGCAAACCGTCATGCGTGATTCCATGGAGAGTGCACGGATAGCACTTCCGCGATATTCGAGAACATAACCTTGTCCTCCGCCAGTACCAATCTTGGCAATAATCGCCAAGATGATGTCTTTACTGGAAACGCCTGGCTTTAGAATTCCTTCAACATTAATTGCCATGGTCTTTGGTCGCACGAGTGGCAAAGTTTGAGTAGCAAGCACATGCTCAACTTCACTTGTTCCGATACCAAAAGCGAGCGCACCAAATGCACCGTGAGTCGATGTATGTGAGTCTCCACAAACAATTGTCATGC
>CAIYCP010000043.1 GCA_903924715.1 uncultured beta proteobacterium | reverse complement strand
GTCTAAAGTGAAGTTAGTTTAATGCGCGGCGAGCATCGCTTTGATCAAGTCGTCGACGCTGGCAAAAACGCGTGCCCCCGCGCCTTCGAGCGCACGTTTTTTTGCGTCAAAGGTACCCGTATTGCCATGCACCACTGCGCCCGCATGTCCCATCACCACGCCCTCGCGCGCGCCATGCCCGGCAATCACCGCGAACGTGGGCTTTGTGCATTGGGTATCGATTAAGGCCTGTGCGAACTCTTCTTCTTCAGAGCCGCCAATTTCGCCCACTAAAACAATTTGCTTGGTGCGCGGGTCTGCATTAAAAAAGGGCAACACTTCAGCAAACCGCGTGCCCTTACAAGCGTCGCCACCTACACCGATCCAAACGCTTTGCCCGAGGCCGCAATCCACCAACCGGTGATTGGTTTCGTACGACAGGGTGCCGCTTTTGGCGATGACGCCTACCGAGCCTGGGTGCAAAGAGACTGAAGGGATAAAACCAAGCTTGGTGCGACCCGGCACAGCGACGCCTGGGGTCGAGGCGCCCACCCAGCGTGCGCCGGCAGCTTGCACCAGCGAGCGAGCCCGTATCGCGTCAGCCACGGGCATGCCCTCAGTGACGGTCACAATCAGCTTGATGCCGCCAGCAACGGCTTCAGAAATGGCTGCCAACACTTCAAAGGGAGGCACCATCGCCACGCTAGCCACGGCACCGGTTGCCTTGACGGCCTCAGCACATGACCGAAACACAGGCGCACCGTCTACCTCTTTCAGATCAGCCGACTTGCTGCCGGCGGGGGCGGTGCCACCGACGATATCGGTGCCATAGGCGCGCATCAAGGCAGCGTGCTTGCGACCCATGCGACCAGTAATGCCTTGCACAATGGTGGGCAAGGCGGCTGTTGGATCAAATAAAAGTGTTAAAGGATCGTTGGGGAAGAGGTGAGTTGTCATGCTGCTTGCCCCGTTGCGAGTGCGACGACTTGATCGACCGCTTTCTCTAAATCAGTTTCAACCACCAATGAGGCGTTGGCGTTTGTCAGGGTTTGAATCGCGGCCTCAAGGCCATTGCCAATTAAGCGAATCACAATCGGAATTTTGATATCTTGTGTTTGTTCGAGCGCAATTAAGATCAAGCGTGAAAGCTCTGCCAAGTCGGTAACCCCTGCAAAGAAGTTCATCAAAATGACTTTGACATTTTTGCCTTCACCAATCCAGCGAAGCACTTGAATCAAGCGTGTAGGCTCGCCACGAAATTGCCCTGTGCGAATATCCACAAAATTAAAAGGTTTGCAGCCACGGCGGGTGAGCTCGTCGACCAGTTGCATACTCAAGCCCGCGCCAGTCGTGAGCATACCGACATCGCCATCTTCGTCGAGCCGCACAAAATCAAAACCATGATCGATTTTAAGAGAAGCCTCAGGGTAGGCGTGACCGCGCTCTTTTAATCGGGCGAGTAATAGTGGTTGACGTTCGATGGCATTGTCGTCTGCGACTAGCTTGGCATCACCCGCGATCCAGCCGCCGTCAGGTTGCACGAACAGTGGGTTGATCTCAGCCAAGGTGAGTTCGAGTTTAAACAGTGCATCACAAAGTTGATGGGCCGCCTGTGTAAGCGCCGCTTGCGCAAAGGCCGGAAGTTGTTGAGCCAATTGTTGAGCGGCAAGCTTCACTGCGCTTATTTCAAAGTTAGCTTGCTGCTGCAGCATGGCACCAGCGGCAGAATGTTGCTCAATCTCGATACCACCCTGTGCTGACATCAAAATAATGACTTTGCCCGAGGATGGATCAAGCATCAGGCTGACATAACACTCTTGCCCAGAGGCTGGTTGTTCGATCCGGCATTCGTGTACCCGGTGGCCGCGCACCGTTGCCCCCACCAATTTGTGCAACGCCTGTTTAAGCTCGGGCGCATTGTTGGCTTTAACGATGCCGCCTGCTTTGCCACGCCCGCCAACGGGGATTTGTACTTTGACAAAGCATGGGTAGCTCACCGTTGGGTGAGTCGAGCGATTGGCGAGCACGCCATCCGGGATTGAAATACCAAATTGCGCCAGTAAAACCTTGGCATCGTGTTCAAGCAGCATCATGGTGGCTGCGGTCTCCTGGTGAGGCGTTCTATTTGCTAAGGGCCTAGTGTGCCCAATTTATGTAATTGGTTCAAACGCAACGAATGTTTGGCTAAGAATTGTGTGGTTTGCTCGCGATCAAGCAAAGCGCCGCAAAGCTGCACAGGGCGAGTCCGAAGGTGAGCCACAGTACGCCAGTGCCCCATTGCGTTAACGCTAAACCAAACGCGAAGGGTGCGATGGCCTGTGCGAATTTGGCGGGCATGGTGAGCCAACCTTGACGGCGTCCAAAGCCCTGGGGACCAAATAGGGCCAAGGGTAGGGTTCCTCTGGCGATGATCAGAATGCCGTTGCCCAAGCCATGCAAAATGACAAAGAGCGCGGCAAAGGGGGCGCCTAAAACGACCAGTGCAGCGATACCTAGCGGGTGAGCGAGTGCTGCAATGCGGGTGCCGATTAAGGGGTGTAGCCGTCTTAAAAAGGTGAAGTCGAGGATGCGGCCTGAAATCTGAGCAGGGCCCACAAGCGCGCCAATCGAAAAGGCGACGACAAGCGGTACGCCAACCCCTTCTAACAAACGCGGCAGATGAGACATCATGCCCATGCTGATAAAGCCGCTTGAAGCAAAAACAAAGGCCAGCAGTACGGTGATGTATTTTTCACGCTTAGCGTCATCTGGTACCGCACCGACCTCTGCGGCTTGATTCTTTGCCTCGGTAGGTGTTGTCGCGTCGGTGCTGTCAGAGGCGCGGGGAATCAAGGTATTTAAGGGAAGTGCGACCAACACGTTCATGGCGGCCCAAAACCAACAGGCTCCACGCCAACCGTAGCGCGCTTCGACAAACACCGAGATGGTCCACCCTGCCACGCTGGCAAAGCCTGCGACCATCGTGACCCCAACGAGTACGTTGTGTGATTTTTTACCGAATATTCGGACGACCGCGGCAAAGGCGACTTCGAACATGCCGGTCGCCATGCCTAGCCCCAATACCGCGTAAGCCAGTAAAAGCAGGCCCAGTCCTTGAGCAAGCGCCAGCAGCGAAAGCCCGGCTGCTAGCAATAAGTTAGAGGCAATCAGCACGGGTCGCCCGCCAAAGCGATCCACGAGTTTCCCGGCCGTGGGGCCCGCAATCCCTGAGACGGCCAGGGCGAGAGACAGGCCGGCGTATACCGTCGCACTTGAAATCGCAAGTTCAATGCTCGCGGGGATCGCGATTACTGCGGCCAAATAATAGGCGCCCGCATGCGAAATAATTTGGGCGGCACCCACTACAGTGACGATTCGGTAGACGCTGTTGGTCATCTGGCAAGGGTTTAAAGGTTAAACGGATAGGCAGCCAACACGGTCGTTCGTTTGAGTTCTAGTCCAGTCAGTTGGCCGCGCAGGCTATTATTAACCAAGTTTGGTTCGAGCGTTTGTCGCCTGGGGCCTGCTTTAGGGTGTTGTCGTGTTTTTTCTAAATCGAGCCTATGGAAATCTCTCAAATTCAGCTCAACTATATCGATATTGAGGACCGGATGGTTTTGCGGATCAATATGGGGGTTGAGCAACACTTGACGTTAGTGCTCACACGACGGATTGTGCGCTTTATGCTCGATAGTCTTTCGGTTTTGTTGCAGCGCATTTCGCCTGCTGCTGCGAGCGCCCCGCATCCTGAGGTCGTTGCAAATGAGCCGCCCGCAGCGCTGGGACAAATTGGTCAAGACACAACGCCTTTTGAAGAGCGTGCGCCAGAGGGCAATCTATTGAACGTTGGTCATGCTGCGATCTTGGTCAACAATGCGGCTTGCCAGCAAACGGATACCGGTTTGACCTTTACTTTTTTGATTGAGCCCTTACAGCCTGTCAATCTGAACTTATCGGCGCACTTGGGTTTGGGTGTTTCTCAACTCTTGACTGAGCTATCGCGTCGTGCGCAGTGGTTTGACGTGACGGCGATTGGTCAGCGCGAGACGAGCGAACAGGCGTTAAGGGATTTAATGCCGAATCAAGGTTCTGTGACCTATCATTAAACATTCATCACCCTTCACTGGGCACTTCTAATATCTTTACACTGAATAAAATTTACGTGAGCCCCCTATGAGCCGTCAACAATCCATCGATCTCGCCACTGCCTATTTTGATCAAGGCCATTTTCAAGCTACGCTCGCACGCCGTGTCGCGATGGCCACAGAGAGTCAAGAGCCGGGTAAGGTCGAGATTCTCACGTCATACCTCACACAAGAGCTCACGCCCTACTTAAAGACAATGGGCTTTACCTGCAAAATCATACCGAATCCAATTGACGATCGCGGCCCATTTTTAGTGGCAGAGCGGCTTGAGCACGGGGCTGATTTCACTGTGCTGAGCTATGGTCATGGTGATGTGGTGCGTGGCTATGCACCGCAGTGGAATGAGGGCTTGGCCCCGTGGGCCTTGAATATTCAAGGTGATCGTTGGTATGGCCGAGGTACGGCGGATAACAAAGGTCAGCACACGATTAATCTCGCGGCACTAGAACAAGTGATCAGTGCACGCGCAGGGCGCTTAGGCTACAACATCAAACTCTTAATCGAGATGGGCGAAGAAATGGGTTCGCCGGGTTTGCGCGAAGTGTGCGAACAATATGGTGACTTGTTAAAGGCGGATTTGTTTTTGGCTTCGGATGGCCCTCGGGTATCCGCCTCGCGCCCGACGTTATTTTTAGGTTCGCGTGGCGCGTTTAACTTTGAATTGAAATTAAATCTGCGCCAAGGTGCGCATCACTCTGGTAATTGGGGTGGCTTGCTGCGTAACCCTGGTATTCGTCTGGCGCATGCGATTGCCTCGATGGTCGACGCGAAAGGGCGCATTCTGGTCCCTAAACTATTACCGAGTTCGTTGCCTGAAAACGTGAAGCGGGCACTCGCCAATATTGAGGTAGGTGGTGGGCCCAATGATCCCGAGGTCGATCCTGACTGGGCTGAACCTGGTCTGACGCAGGCCGAGCGTGTGTTTGCCTGGAACACTTTTGAAACCCTTGCTTTTAAAACAGGCAATCCAGAGGCGCCAGTGAACGCGATTCCCGGTTACGCCATTGCGTTTTGTCAGTTGCGTTATGTCGTGGGTAGCGATAACGAGAATTTTCTAAAGCATATTCGAGACCACCTTGATGCACACGGTTTTACGGATGTTCAGGCCGTGGCGAGTCGTGGTGAGGCCGCGGAAGCAACGCGCTTGGATCCCGATAATCCTTGGGTCAAAATGGCGGCGGCATCGATTACGCGCAGCACGGGTAAAACAGTCGACGTCTTGCCAAATTTGGGCGGCACTTTGCCGAACGACGCGTTCTCTAAGATCTTGGGTTTGCCGACCGTATGGGTGCCGCACTCGTACGCAGCCTGTTCGCAACACGCCCCAAACGAACACATGCTGGGCTCAGTCGCGCGCGAGTCGCTGCAGTTAATGGCGGGCTTGTTTTGGGATCTTGGTGATGAGGGTGCGCAGATTGCCCGGGCTCGTTAAGCCTTAAGCGGATAACAGGTGGGCGAGGCGTCGCCCACAAATCACTCTGCCTTGATATTCGCTTCTTTGACGATCACGGCATTTGACGCATATTCTTTTTGAATCATGTCGCCAAAGTATTCTGGTGCGCCTGTGACGACGAGGTTTTCTAGTCTGCGGATTTTTTCTGCAATCTCGGGGTCGTTGAGTGCCCGGTTAATTTCAGTGTTAAGTTTTGCAATGATCTCGGGTGGCGTGCGCGCGGGCGCAAAGAAGCCAAAAAATGAAGTCATGTTGGCTTCGGGGTAACCGAGCTCGGCAAAGGTTTTGACGTTGGGATAATTTTCAAGTCTTTGTGGGGCGCCCACGGCCAGCACTCTGAACTTGCCGTCTGCGATT
>CAIYCP010000042.1 GCA_903924715.1 uncultured beta proteobacterium | reverse complement strand
TGCTACGCCTACGCCAGCAACCGCGAAGTGACGCTACAACTTTGGCCTCAGTTTTATGATGGTCCCAAGCCTTAAGTTTTGCCACGCTATACTCAAATCATCATATAAAAGCGGGGCGGCGCATACATTTAATCGAGGCGTCGCTTTGTAAAAAAACGGAGACCTCACATGCGTTCGTTACTATTTGTACCTGCCGACAGCCCGCGCAAACTCGAAAAATCACTGCAAAGCGGTGCTGATGTTTTGATTTTTGATCTTGAAGACGCCGTATCGCCGGCTCGCAAAGAAGACGGTCGCATCGAGGTTGTTAAATTTTTGACTCAGGTCAAAGCCTCAGGGGTTAAAACGCCCAAACTCTACATACGCGTCAATGCCTTAAGCACCGGGATGACGTTACCCGACCTCGCAGCAGTTATGCGATGCCGTCCTGACGGTATCGCTTTGCCTAAGTCATCGGGTGCAGCGGATGTGGCCTTATTGGCGGCGTATCTTGAGGCCTTTGAACAAATGTTTCCGGCGGTTGGGAACGCAAACGTTCAAACTGCGATCTTACCGATTGTGACTGAAACAGCTGAAGCACTTGCTGGCTTAAATAGTTACCGCGGTGCTTCGCCAAGGTTGGCCGGATTGATGTGGGGTGCAGAAGACTTGGCGGGTGACATTGGTGCGTTGACCAACAAAGATGAAGACGCGCCCGAGCAATGGACATCGCCTTTTGGTTTGGTGCGTAACCTTTGCTTGTTTGCGGCAGCTGCCGCGGGTGTGCCGGCAATCGACACCGTGCCCACTGAGCTCAACAACCCCGAGGCGCTACTGCGCGAAACGCGCCGCGCCTATCGCGATGGTTTTTCAGCGAAAGCGGCGATTCACCCTGGGCAAGTGCCTGTGATTAATCAAGCGATGACACCCGACGCGCAGGCGCAAGAGTGGGCGCGGCGAGTGATTGCTGCCTTTGCCGAAAACACGAGCGTAGGCGTAGCCACACTTGATGGCAAGATGCTCGACACACCACACCTTCGTCTCGCCAAAAAAATTGCTGCGGCAACGCAGCTTGTATAAAGAAGGATGTAGATCATGACGGGTCCTTTGGTAGGTGTACGTGTCATAGACATGACCTTGATTTTGATGGGGCCCTACGCTGCGCAGTTGTTGGGCGATATGGGCGCCGATGTCATCAAAGTTGAAGCGCCAGTCGGGGATATGGTGCGTGATTTAGGGCCGATGCAGAACCCTCGTATGGGGTCACTGTATCTTCATGTCAATCGCGGCAAGCGTGGTTTGGTGCTTGATTTGAAGCAACCCGCTGGGCTTGAGGCAGTTAAGAAATTGCTCGCGACCGCAGACGTACTGCTCTATAACGTACGTCCGCAAGCGATGGCTCGTCTGGGATTAGGTTACGACGTCGTTCAAAAAATTAACCCTCGTCTGCTGTATGTCGGCACGTTTGGTTTTGGACAAGACGGCCCTTACGCAGCTAAGCCAGCCTTTGATGATTTGATTCAAGGTGCCATTGGATTGCCCTCTTTGATTAAACAGGCGGGTTCGGATGTGCCGCGCTATGTACCTTCTAATATTGTCGACCGGACGGTGGGTTTATATGCGGTGAC
>CAIYCP010000041.1 GCA_903924715.1 uncultured beta proteobacterium | reverse complement strand
TCGGCCCCGCCTTGCAGGTGATACCGCACACCCTGACGCGCATGAAACACCGCGCGTTCGGCGGCGGGCAAGGCATCCCACTCAGCCTGCGGCGCGCACACCGTGCAGGGGCCATAGACTTCAGTCAAACCATATACGTGCGTAAGCGTGATGCCCAAGGCGTCCATGGCTTCAATCAACGTGGCCGAGGGGGCCGCACCCGCCACCATGCCCTTGACACGACGACCCTTGAGTTTGCCCATGCCGTCTTTTTTAAGTTGCTCTGGGGCGTTGACCAGCATGCTGTGCACGATGGGGGCGCCGCAATAATGGGTGACGTCATAATCGCGGATGGCACCAAACACGCCTTCGGGTGTGACACGGCGCAAGCACACGTTGACACCCGCGCGCGCAGCGATCGCCCACGGAAAGCACCAGCCGTTGCAGTGAAACATCGGCAAGGTCCACAGATACACCGGGTGCGATGCCAGATCCCATTCAAGGATATTGCTGACGGCATTCATGTAGGCGCCACGATGGTGATAGACCACGCCCTTGGGTTCGCCCGTTGTGCCCGAGGTGTAGTTCAGCGCAATCGCATCCCACTCATCGCCCGCAAAACGAATCGGATTATGTTGACTGCGTTCTTTTGCACTGGCCAACAAGGCTTCGTATTCGTGCTCGCCAATACGCTCGCCCGGGCCCGCGTATTCAGTGTCGTCCACATCGATAACAATCGGCTGCACTTCAGCATTTAAGATCGCTTCTTTCATGACCGCACTGAACTCGCGATCAACAATCACCACCTTTGCTTGACCGTGATTCAGCATATAGGTCAGGCTTGCGGCATCTAAGCGTGTGTTCAAGGCGTTGAGTACTGCGCCTAACACCGGCACACCAAAATGGCACTCAAGCATCTCGGGGGTGTTGGGCAACATCGCCGTGACGGTGTCGCCTTTTTGTACGCCTAAGGCACGCAAAGCATGCGCCAACTGTTGTGTGCGCTGATAGGTTTGCAACCAGCTGCGGCGTTGTTTGCCGTGCACCACCGCCAAGCGTTCTGGAAACACCTCAGCTGCACGTAACAAAAAATCAACGGGGGTCAGCGCCGCATAGTTGGCGGCTGTTTTAGGCAAGTCTTGTTCGTAGATGTTCATGGTCGGTTGCTCTTACGCGGTTTTGCGCATGGCCTCGTAATCTTCATACACTCTGAACGCGATCTGGTGCTCAGCACACAGGCGTTTTTCAAAGGTACGAATTTCGTCATTGATCCCCACCCCTCTAAATCCACCGCGCAAGGCTTGTGTCTCGACATCTTTGTACGCAATGCGCCACGCGTCAGGCAAGGCCTGGGCTTGCGGCAAGGATAACCACAGACGCAGCAAATGGCGGCGACGTTCGGGCTCGGGATAATCTTCGTATTCAGTGCGGGCATGCAAGGTCACGTGATTATTCACAAACTGAAAATCGCCGGGCTCAAGCTCCATATGAAAACAAATGTCTGGGCGCGCCAGCAACGCATCAAACAAATCCAGCGCCTCAGTTTGCTGCGCCGTTAAACGTGGCACATCTTCAAAGGTGATTTGTGCACCGATGATGTGATTACGAATATGGCGACAGGCAAAGCGGCCATTTTTTTCACCAATAATCGGCGCAAGATAATACGGCGGCTCTTCAGCCGCATGCTCACCTTGCCGACTAAAGTAAAACGGTTCGGTTAGCACCTTGGCTAGCTCAGGCCGCAGCTTTTTAATTTCTTGATAGGCGGTCAATGAACTCGACAACAAACTAGTACCGCCGCTTTTAGCGGTTTGCAAACACATCAAGCCAACGATGTCGCTGCCATCTGAATGAAAATCCAGTTTTGAATTAGTGTTGTAACCGCGCCCCGTACCGCCACGATACGTGCCGCCTGTGTTGGTGACATCAGACACGTACTGACTTTGTTTACCTTGAGGCCTGGGCACACCCACACACAAGCCCAGGCACCAAAACAGCGTGCGCAGTTCGGCCTTGCTCCACTTGGCTACGGGAAACCCGCGCATCAGACACAACCCGTACCCGGTTTGCGTAGCCTGCATCACGTCAAGCAAAAGCGCGCGCGTGACGTCAGTTAATTCAAAATCAGCAGCTGATAATTCAAACTCTGTTTTGCCCAAGGTTAAGACGTGACACAAACTCGTTTCGAGATCAGTGATCTCTTGCGCAGTCAGCGGGCGGATCCATGAGGAATCTTGCTCGAGCTCTGCGCGTACCCAGCCCGTTGGGGCGGGTAATTGGGTCGACAACGTTACAACTGACATCTTGACTCCTACAAGTTCTTAAACAACAAACTCAATCACCTTGCAAATTAATTTTCTTGGCAAGGTCTTGCAAAAATGCAGATTCTTTTTTGATGCGCTCGTTGAACTCATCCACGGGCTGCGCAACGGGCCAGGCCGCTTGGTCAGCCAACGCAGCCTTCATGTCTGCAGACATCGCGACTTGATGCACAGCCTTTTGCATGGCCTCTAAAATTGGCTTGGGCACTTTAGAAGACGCGTACATCGCATAGCTTTGTG
>CAIYCP010000040.1 GCA_903924715.1 uncultured beta proteobacterium | reverse complement strand
GGTAGTGCCTAACCGTTTTTGTAACAGTCGATACTCATTGACCGTTGCGAGTGCCTGAAGTGCGGCAGCATCCGCTGTTTGAGGAAATCGTGCATCGTAGATATGTAAATGGCAATCGCAGGCGTGAGCGGGGATCGCGAGCATCGGGGCATTACTCCCCGCAGAGTTGGGCACACTTAGGGTCGTGGATGATTTTGCCGTCATTTCTTTTTACCTATTTGCTTGAGACGTTTTGCTTCTGCACGGATCAAATCGGTATGTTGCCCAAGTGTTGGTGCGGCAAAGGAGTCCGGGCCGGGTGTCCGGCTAAATTTGATTGAACGCTTCAGGCCGCGATAGGAGCCGACCACAGGGTGCTCATAAGTTGTGAGTAAGTCTTGACTGGCAACCTGAGGATGGTCAAACATATCTTCAATCGAAAGCGCGGTTGAGCAGGGTACTGCTTCTCCAAAAATACCTTCCCACTCGAGGGCGCTGTGTTTGAGTAGCGCTTCGCGTACTTGGGGCACGATCTCTTGTTGATATTGCGCACGTTTGCGCACGGTGTCATACCGTTCGTTGTTCGCTAAATTTTCCAGGCCGATTTTTTGACACAACGCAGTCCAAAAATGTGGCGCATTCGCCGATATATATAAATAACCGTCGCGCGTTGGGTGTAAGCCGGTGATGCCCAGTGAGCGCATGTCGCGACCCACGTCGCGTCCTTCATCCTCGGCCCAAACTAGCCGCGCAGATTGCAAAGTCATGGCGGCTGCTAATAATGACACACTGACAAACTGACCCTGGCCCGAGCGCTCGCGCTCAAATAGAGCCGACGACACTGCACCAGCCACCAACGCTGAGGTGTAGTAATCGACGATCGAGCCATACAGTATCTCGGGTGGACCGCCAGGCTTACCTTGAAGCACTGTCATACCGGTCATCGTTTGTAAAACCTGATCAAAGCCTGCTTTTTCTTTGTAGGGGCCAGATTCACCGTAGCCGCTGACGGTGCAATAAATCAAACGAGGATTTAAAAGTTTCAGTGTCTCGTACCCGATCCCGATTCTTGGGGCAACGCTCGGCCTGAAGTTATGGACCAATACATCCGCGGTTTCGATCAGGGTGAGTAGCGTTGCGAGATCATCCGGGTTTTTGATGTCTAGTACCGCGGCGAGTTTGCTGCGATTCACGCCTAAGAAGGCACGACTCTCTGAGGCAAGCGATGAGGGATATTTTCTTAAATTATCGCCACTGGGTGGCTCGATCTTGATGATTTCTGCACCCTGATCGGCCAAGAGCGTGCACCCGTAAGGGCCCGCAATATAGGCAGACAGATCGACGACACGAATCCCCGAAAGCGGCCCGTGGTTGCCCGTTCTTGGGGGCAGATGAGAAGATTGCTTTGAATCAGATGCTTGTGTCATAAAACTCACTCAGGTTGAATGTCGGCAGCTTGTGCGACAAGTTTCCAGCGTTTTAATTCTGTGTCTAGATGTTCAGCAAAGGCCTCTGGGCTGATTGGAGAAGGACTGGCACCTTCTTTAATAAAAAAGCCAAGGTGTGACCATCCGGTGGTGCTTTGGCCAAAATCGAATTGGCAAGAATCCCACCGGCCGGGTGTTGATAAGCGGATCG
>CAIYCP010000039.1 GCA_903924715.1 uncultured beta proteobacterium | reverse complement strand
GCCCGTCATGACATCGGTCAGCGCTACACCCACACGTTGAGGACCCGCGCCAGGCAAACCATCTTTCTCTCCCGTCACGCTCATGATGCCCCCGACACCCTGGATCACACCGTCGTAACCTGGTCGATCGGCATAGGGGCCCGAGGTTCCGTAGCCAGTAATTGAGCAATACACAAGGCGAGGGTTGAGCTTGCTCAATGCGTCAAAATCCAAGCCATAACGCACCAAACTGCCCGCTTTAAAATTTTCGACAAAGACATCGGCCGTTACAACCAGTTTTAAAATTTCAGCGCGATCTTCAGCCTTCGTCATGTCGAGCTCAATCGACTTCTTGCCACGATTTGCGCTACAGAAATAGGTGGCAACCCGTTCTTGCGCACTCAGCTTCACAAACGGAGGACCCCAACCTCGGGAATCATCACCTACACCGGAACGTTCAATCTTGATGACTTCGGCGCCAAAATCAGACATCAGCTGAGCACACCACGGCCCAGCGAGTACGCGCGAAAGATCAAGCACGACCAAGTCAGCCAGTGCACGTTTTGAAGTGTTCATCATCTTTGTCTATTATTATTTTTTACCGAGCTACTAATATACACGTTGTATATCAGACTAGAACAGACAAAGCGGGAATCAATTTTAGGTCTCAATGCATAAGGGCGGCGCCACACCGTGGCTCCGCCCTTAAAAAACATACCGCGCGTACAGACTATCTTGTTGAACGTCTACGATAGATCATCAGGCTGACGCCCAGTAGCACCAGCAAGGCTGGGATCAAAGCGATATTCATGACTTTGATCCAAAATTGCAGCGCCTCACTATCTGCTCGCAAATCTTTGCGCACCTCTTTCAACTCACGGCGCTTTTCAGCAGCCGTTTTACGAAAGCGATCGACCTCGGCTTGCTGCTCTTTACTTAAAATAGCCGCACCCGCTGCAGCACCAGGCGCTGGCGCAGTCTTTTGTAATGCCTGTAATTTTTCTTGCGTTTCTTGCAGGCTGTCTTGAATGTCTTTTATCTTTTCCGTGTAAGCCTGTTGCGCGCGCGTTTCCATTTCTTTAATCACGGTGAACGGTCGGGTTGCACTTTGCCGTGTACGCAGTGAAATCAGTGCAGAATCGCCCGCATACTGATCCACCAAGGCTTGTACAAACGCAAGATTTCCATTAATCGGATAGACCAAGCGCTGACCCAGCATATCTTGAATCTGAACCGCAGCACCATCATTAATAAAATCACTGTCTGCGATTAACACTAAAGAGTTTGCTTGAGCAGCCTGAGCCAGATGTGGCGCAAATACTTCAGGTTTTTCTTCTACCTGAGTCTTTGCTGCATCTTCAGCACCAGCCGCCGCTTCAGCTGCCGGTTTATCGCCCGCGGCCTCTTCAGGTTTTTTCTCTACAGGCGGTGGCTTAGGACGACCGTCAGGAAAGGCCGTATTGAACTTGCCTTGAAGGCGAATGGCAATGGGTAACTCTTGACCTGCAGGTTTAAATCCTGCCGTCGCTTTGTCGCCACGGTCTTGGCCTCGACTCGCTTCAATCAACGCAGAATATTTCGAAGAATGCATCAAAATCTCTTGCTTGATACCCGCAACCGGCTGCCCAGTAAACGCACCAATAAACGGAAGCAAGGTGCCACCCAAGCGGGCTGTAGCCACATCGGTTTGATCATAAGCAGAGTCATTCAAGCTGAGTAGGGTTGGAAGCGCACTTGGGCCCTTACCGACCATGTATTGCATATCCGCAAGCATCTTGGTCGTATCAAGCGAGACTCCCCAAGCCTTAGTCAATCTCTCAAGATTTGACGGAATACCCGTTGGCTCCATCCCTCGTTGACCCGGCGCAACATCGAAAAATGCAAACGGGTCAAGCAAGGCGATCAATTTTCCGCCACGCATCACGAACTGATCAATACTGTATTCAGCCTGCTCGGTGATACCGCGAGGATGATGAACCAGCAGAACCTTAATACTTGGATCGATATCTTTGCCATCCATATCAACGCGGACGACTTTATAGTCTCGCTCAAGTTCCGAGATGAATACCTGCTTAGGCGCCGGTGGCACCCCCATCATTGGCATACCAGAATTGCCAAAAACAGACATCGGACTCATGACGCCAAGCACTGTTTTTTCTTTTTCTGTCACACTCGCAATCGCACGTGTAATGTCGTACTCAAGCAGTCGTTCACGGTCCATCGCAATATTCGACATCGTCGATTTGCGATCGCCTTGACGCACCGCAATGCCAAGGTAAAAGCGATCACCGTTATCAAGCGCTTGCGCTTGCACACCATCTAGCGTGGCAGCCTCTTCTTGATCCGAATCGGGCTGAGGATCAGACATCTCAATTGAGATTTTTCCGCCACTGGCATTTCGGTATTCGGCCAATAAGTCTTGAACGCGACGACCGTAGCCCTTTAACACTAAAGGCATACCGGCTTCAGACTGAGAAAAATAAAAACGTATGGTGATTGGCGCCTGTAATTTCTTTAAGAGATCACGCGTTCCGTCCGAGAGCGTGTAGGCTTTCGCTTGAGTCAAGTCGACGCGTGCGTAATAAAAATACGCGCCTACGTTAATCAAGACCAAAGTGGCGATGGCCAACACAAGAGCCAGAAAAGAATTTCGATATAAACGATTCAGCATGATCACCCCTTAACCCGCACGATGACCGCGCAAGACCACACTTGTGGCGAATAGCGAGAAAACAGAAATAGAGACGAAGTAGACGATATCGCGGGTATCGAGAATGCCTTTTTGAAAACCATCAAAATGCGATAACACCGAGAACCCCGCCATCACTTCAATTCCACCCGTCCCAATCCAGCGACTCATCAAATCCAACAAAGGCGGAAATCCCAGCAGATTTAAAAAGAGACAAATCATGATCGAAAAAATGAAAGCAATCACTTGATTACGCGTGCAGGCCGAAGCCAAGGAGGCAATAGAAAGGTAAGTTCCTGCCAGCAAGGCCGAACCAACATACCCAGCCAGAATTGTGCCATTGTCAGGTGAGCCTAACCAATTCACTGTCAAGACCATCGGAAAACTTAAGGCGATTGCCAGAATCAAAAATGCCCATGAGGCTAAAAACTTACCCAAGATGGCCTGCCATGGGGCAAGCGGTAAAGTCAGCAAGAGTTCGATCGTACCCAACCGATGCTCTTCAGACCACAGTCGCATGCCGACCGCTGGAACTAAAAACAAAAATAGCCAGGGCATCCAGTTAAAAAAAGCAGCCAATGAAGCATCGCCGCGTTCAAAAAACCCGCCGAAGGTAAAGGTGAAAATTCCAGCCAAGAGCAAATATGCAATTAAAAAAACGAAAGCCAAGGGGGATTCAAAATAAGCCCGCCACTCTCTAGCGGCAATCGCTCTGGTCGCATGTAAGATACTCATCAGGCCACCTCTGACAAATTAGACGTTGCGCGCTCGCCGCCCGTCACTTCGCGAAAATAATCATCAATTCTGCCCGTTTTAGATCTTTGCTTGAACTCGGCAGGCGTACCCTCTGCAACAATGCAACCCTGGGCGATGATCACAGCGCGGTTGCAAACTGCTTCAACCTCTTCGAGTACGTGCGTAGAGATGATGATTGCCTTCGTACTACCCATCTGACGAATTAAATTGCGCATATCGTGTTTCTGATTGGGATCCAAGCCATCGGTTGGCTCATCTAAGATCAACACTTCAGGATCATGAATGAGGGATTGCGCTAAACAGGTACGCTGACGAAAACCTTTAGATAAGGTATCGATGGTTTGCTTCAGCACATTTTGAAGCTGACAAAGATCAATCACGCGCTCAACAGCGTGCTGTTTGTTTAGGCCAGCCAACCCCCTGATGTCTGCGGCGAAACGTAAAAATGACAGAACAGTCATGTCTTGGTATGACGGGGCCGATTCGGGTAAGTAGCCAATTTTTTGCTTGGCTAGAATTGGGGTTTTAAGTACATCAAACCCACAGACTGAAATCGAACCGCTTGATGGTGGAATAAACCCAGTAATCATTCGCATGGTGGTAGATTTTCCGGCGCCATTGGGACCTAAAAATCCAAGAACTTCGCCACGACCAACTTCAAGAGACAAATTATCAACCGCCAACTTTCCGTTGAAGGACTTTGATAAATGTTGGATCTTAATCATAGATCTCTCACTTTTTATTTAAATACCAATTCGGGCTGGGCTAACAGCACCCAAATTCGATTCACTTGGCAGGGGTTATGGGGCCATCTAACCAATTTTCAAGGCGTATTTTTACAAAAAAATACTAAAAATCTAGCCCTAATCCCCCAATCTATTAGGGGATTAGCGTTGGCCTATCTAACGGGCCCCATTCGTAGGTCGAATGACAGCTCATGCCAGGACTGGGCAGAATGATAGCCGCATTTGAACATTCTCTCGCAATCTGGGTGCGCTTTCAGTATGCTAGCTGCTCAGATCGATATAAAAATAAAACGGCTTCATCACGTTTAACGTGCTTGATTTGCTCATATTTAAACTCAAGCATGCGTGCTGAAGCACCGGAGACTTGCATGAACAGACTTATGCACATGTTGCTCGTGATCAGCTGCACGCTCTCGCTCTTAACAACAGCACAGGCTGCGGACAAACCAATTCGTTTGGTGATTTTTGCAGCCGGTGGCCCAGTCGATTTTGTGGCTCGCCAGTTTGCTGAAAAGCTTTCAAAAACAATGATGACCGATGTCATCGTTGAGGCCAAACCCGGAGCAAATGGAATTATTGCAGCGCAAAGCGTCATCGCGAGCGAGCCAGACGGTACGACACTATTCTTTGCAAGCTCAGGGCTCTTTACGATCTCGCCGATTTTTCAGAAACTCCCCTTCGATATCGATCGAGATTTGATTCCTGTATCTCGCATCGTGATCAATGCCTCTGCGGTAGCCATCGATGCGAACATTCCGGCAAAGACCGTAGGCGAGTTTATTGCCTACGCAAAGGCTAAAAATCAAACAATCGACTTTGGGTCACCCGGGGTGGGCAACATCACTCAACTCTGGATCGAACAATTCGCGGATGCGACTGGCTTGACACTCATGGCAGTGCCTTACAAGGGAATCGCACCAGTGATGGTCGACGTAATGGGAGGACGACTAGCAGGAACGATTGGCGATCTACCGGCCTTTTTACCTCATATCAATTCGGGACGCATGCGAGTCATAGGCTTAGTTGGCGAGACACGCAATCCTGCGGTACCGAATATCCCCACCGTACACGAGCAAGGTTATCAAGGCCTCAATGCCTTATCTTGGTATGGCGTATTTGCGTCGAGCAAAACGCCTAGCCCTGTAGTCGATAAATTAAACGCGGCCTTCAAACAGGCATTGTCTGAGCCAAGCTTACGAGATTCGCTTAGGGCAGCAGGCGTTGAGCCAGCCGCTTCGACGCCTGCCGAATTCGCAACGCTCGTTCAAGCTGACCGCGCACGCTGGGCTGCACTCATCAAGCAAAAAAAATTAAAAATGGAATAAGCACATGATTCAAGCAAATTTACAAACCCTCAGAGCGTTATGGATTGCTCTACTGCTTATACCGTTTGTAGCCTGGGCTCAAACGCCCTATCCCTCCAAGCCAATTCGAATCATCGCCCCGTTTCCGCCCGGTGGCGCTGTGGACATTGTGGCGCGCACGCTGGGGCAACATCTGTCGACCGCCCTTGGGCAACCAGTACTTGTTGAAAACAAGCCAGGCGCCAATGGCACGATTGGCTCAGCACTTGTTGCAAAAGCCGAGCCCGACGGCCACACGCTCTTGCTCAGTTCGGTAGGTGCCATCACAATCATCCCCCACGTTCGCGACGTTGGCTACGACCCCCTCAAGGGCCTCATGCCTGTCACACAAGCGGTACGTCTATCGTTGATGTGGCTAGCCAGACCAGGGCTTGAGGCAAAAACGATGGCGGATCTGATCAAACTAGAGAAGGCTGGGGTCAAACTTTCGGCGGGCACCTCGGGCAATGGCAGCCCAAATCACATTGCCATTGAACAGTTCAATCTGATGGCAGGCACACACATCATCGCGGTACCGTATCGTGGAGAGAGCCCTGCCCTAACCGACTTGATGGGAGGGCAAATTGACCTCGCAGTGATTACGCTCGTGGCGGCCGCCGTGCCGCTCAATGCTGGGAGCATTAAACTCTTGGCGACCTCGGGTTCAAAAGCCCCACCAACGATACCCCAACTACCAACAGTCGCTGAATCAGCGGGACTGACCGACTATTCAGTCGAAGCCTGGCAAGGCGTTTTTGTACCCGCAGGTACAGCGCCAGACATCGTCGCGCGTCTAAATGCTGAAATCGTCAAGATCGTTCGTTCACCCGACGTCAGCAAGTTTTTGCTGGACAGAGGCTCTGAGCCGGTTGGCAGCAGTGTTTCAGAATTTTCTGCCCTCGTGCAGACTGAGTTTATGAAGTACGGCACTTTGGCCAAAAAAATCCAATTAAAAGTTGAGTAGTTGTCATGGCAAACAATCTTTGTGTACGTTTTGTTAAATCGGCTATCGGTGCGATCGATACGAGCCACTTTGCCGTCGGCACTGAGGCAATACCAAAGGCCGAGTCCGGCGAAATCGTAGTGCAAAACGCGTTCGTCTCTCTTGACCCATACCAACGTCGGCAGATGATGCCCAACGTTGCTTACGCCAATCCGTTGAATTTGGGTGACGTCATGGTGGGCCGCGCGATTGGACAAGTGGTTGAGACAAAGCATCCAGACTTTGCTGTGGGCGACTGGGCCTTAGGTCACTTCGGTTGGCAACGGTACACCAAGATCAAAGCGTCTGGCGCAGAGAAGATCAATCTGGATGGCTTCTCTGCCTCGACCTACTTAGGGGCCTTGGGTAGCCCTGGCGTGACTGCTTGGGTCGGTTTGCGCGCGATCGCGAAAGCAGTATCAACAGACACCGTCGTGATCTCTGCGGCGACTGGGGCAGTTGGCAGCGTTGCCGCAGCCTTAGCTCGCTCAATTGGCTGTCGCGTTGTCGGCATTGCTGGCGGACCAGCGAAGTGTCTGCACGCCGTCGAGAAGTTAGGCTACTCGGTCTGCATCGATTATCGCGATCCAAACTTCAAACAATTACTCGCGCAAGCAACGCCTCAGGGCATTGACGTTGATTTTGAAAACGTCGGTGGCGCCATCTTTGATTGTGTACTAGAACGCTTAAATGATTTTGCACGTATCGCGTTATGCGGCATGATCTCGCAATACAACTTGATTGAGCCCGATGGTGTACGCAATATTGGCGAGATCTTAAATAAAAACGCTACG
>CAIYCP010000038.1 GCA_903924715.1 uncultured beta proteobacterium | reverse complement strand
TTTCATGACATCAGCCATGGCTTTTGCGACGGCATCGATATTTTTGCTGTTCAGTGCAGCAACGCAAATTCGACCACTGCTCACAGCGTAAATGCCATGCTCGGTGCGCAAAAGCTCAACTTGCGGAGCCGTCATGCCCGAAAACGAGAACATGCCGCGCTGCTTCATGACAAAGCTGAAGTCTTGTTTGGCACCGTACTGGGCGAGTTTTTCGACGATTTGACGCCGCATCAAACGAATCCTGTCTCGCATTCCGGCGAGCTCTTGATCCCATAAGGCGAACAGTTCTGGCGTGTTCAGAACCGTTGAAACGATGGTGCCACCATGGGTGGGTGGATTTGAATAGTTCGTACGAATAACGCGTTTGACCTGACTGAGCACGCGATTTGATTCATCTTGGCTGCCAGTTACGATGGTGAGCGCACCGACGCGTTCGCCATAGAGCGAAAATGACTTTGAAAAAGACGAGCTGATGAACATGGTCATGTCCAGATCAGCAAAGATGCGTACGGCAGCGGCATCTTGTTCGAGCCCATCACCAAAGCCTTGATAGGCAATGTCTAAAAAGGGAATGAGATCGCCTGCTTTGATGATCTGCGCAACGGCCTTCCATTGTTCGTTATTCAAGTCAACGCCGGTTGGGTTGTGGCAGCATGCGTGCAAAACGGCGACGCTTTTCGGTGGCAAGGCTTTTAAGGCCGCCAGCATTCCGTCAAAATTCAGCCCATGTGTGGCGGCATCGTAATAGGGATAGGTGACCACCTCGAAACCGGCCCGTTCAAACAAAGCACGATGGTTTTCCCAGCTCGGATCACTAATGGCAACTTTGGCCTTGGGCGCGAGTTGCTTGATAAAGTCTGCACCAATCTTGAGTGCACCCGTACCACCCAGCGCCTGCATGGTTAAGACGCGCCCGGCAGCAATCAGTGATGACTGCTTGCCCAGTACGAGCTCTTGTGCGCCTTTGTTATAGCCTGCGATCCCTTCAATAGGCAGATATCCGCGTGCCGCTGCGGCTTGAACACGGGCGACTTCGGCAGTGTGTACCGCTTTAAGCAAGGGAATTTTGCCGTTGTCGTCGTAGTAAACGCCAACGCCTAGATTGACCTTGGTCGCACGCGTATCAGCATTAAATTGTTCGTTCAAACCCAAAATTGGGTCGCGAGGGGCGAGTTCAACAGCTTGAAAGAGGGTGCTCATTTGAGTTTTAGGCAGTAAGAGGTGATTGTGATGAAGTTGGGGTAGACGTACGCATTTTCAGGGAACATAATGATAGGTTGCCCTTAGACCGAGGGCTTTCCCGAATAAGTCTAGCATGGCCACCCGTAAGAGCAAGCAAAGCACGGTGCAGTCACCGTTAAACAGTGATCTAAACGCACAACCTGAGCGTTTAGACGACGGGGTGTCTTTGGCCGAAAACTCGCCTGAGGCCAGCCCGAACGAGAGTGCACCGCTCTTAGACGTGGTTGCCCCTTACGTGCCAGATCCGGTCGATACCGTGTACGAGGCGACTATTTCGACGGGTCACGAGAAGCCTCGGTTTATCGATTATCCCGATAGCCCTTTTCATCTTTATCAACCTTATCCGCCTGCCGGAGATCAGCCTCGTGCCATTGATTTACTCGAGCAAGGTGTGCGCGACGGCTTGATGTCGCAAACCTTATTAGGTGTGACGGGCTCAGGAAAAACCTTCACCATGGCCAATATGATCGCGCGTCTGGGTAGGCCCGCGATTGTTCTGGCACCCAACAAAACACTTGCGGCTCAGCTCTATGCCGAGATGCGTGAGTTTTTTCCAAAGAATGCGGTTGAGTATTTTGTATCGTATTACGACTACTACCAGCCCGAGGCCTACATGCCGACGCGCGATCTTTTTATT
>CAIYCP010000037.1 GCA_903924715.1 uncultured beta proteobacterium | reverse complement strand
TCTGCATGCAAGCATGCAGAAACCTAACTGCAAATCATCAAGCCAAACGAACCATTAGCGGCACAATCAGCAGCGCCACAATGTTGATGATCTTGATCAATGGGTTGACTGCAGGACCTGCCGTATCTTTGTACGGATCGCCTACAGTGTCGCCGGTCACAGCGGCTTTATGCGCCTCTGAACCTTTGCCGCCAAAATGACCTTCTTCGATGTACTTCTTGGCGTTATCCCAAGCACCACCGCCGGTACACATCGAGATCGCGACAAACAGCCCCGTCACGATCGTGCCCATCAGCATGCCACCCAATGCTTTAGGCCCTAACAACAAGCCCACAGCGACTGGCACCACCACAGGTAAGAGCGATGGAATAATCATCTCTTTAATTGCGGCTGTGGTCAGCATATCAACGGCTTTGTCGTACTCGGGCTTGCCCGTGCCATCCATAATGCCTTTGATGTCGCGGAACTGGCGGCGCACTTCTTCAACCACCGCACCAGCACAACGCCCGACGGCTTCCATCGCCATCGCACCGAACAGGTAAGGAATCAAACCACCGATAAACAAGCCAATGATCACCATGTGATCAGACAGGTCGAAACTGACCTTCAACCCTTTTGACTCGAGCTCGTGTGTGTAATCTGCAAACAACACCAACGCAGCCAAACCTGCTGAGCCAATTGCATAGCCTTTGGTCACAGCTTTCGTGGTGTTACCCACTGCGTCAAGTGGGTCAGTAATATCACGCACCGACTGAGGCATACCAGCCATTTCAGCGATACCACCCGCGTTGTCGGTGATCGGGCCGTACGCATCAAGCGCGACAACAATACCGGCCATCGACAACATCGAGGTCGCTGCAATCGCAATACCGTAGATACCACCAAGCCAGAACGCCGAGTAAATCGCCGCGCAAACAAACAACACAGGGTACGCGGTTGACTTCATCGAAACACCGAGGCCTGCGATGATGTTAGTGCCATGGCCCTGGCTTGACGCTTGAGCGATGTGTTTAACCGGCGCGTAATCTGTACCGGTGTAATACTCGGTGATCCACACCAACAATGCTGTCAGCACGAGGCCCACAACTGTTGCTCCGAACAAGCGCATTTTGCCGCCGGTTTTAAAACCAAAGTCGGCCAACGCGTTATCAGGCATCAGCCAGTTTGTTGCGAAATAAAATGCCACCAAAGAGATCACACCGGCGATGATCAAGCCTTTGTACAAGGCTGGCATGACGTTTTTCATGCCTGGTGTGGCTTTGACAAACGAGCAGCCAATGATCGATGCAATAATCGAGATCCCACCGAGTACCAGCGGATAAATGACCGCTTCGGCTGTTGCCACTTTCACCATCAAGGCGCCTAACACCATCGTCGCGATCAAGGTCACGGCATAGGTTTCAAACAAGTCAGCGGCCATACCTGCGCAATCACCGACGTTGTCGCCCACGTTATCCGCAATCACCGCTGGGTTGCGTGGATCATCTTCGGGGATACCGGCTTCAACTTTTCCGACCAAGTCCGCACCAACGTCTGCGCCCTTGGTGAAAATGCCACCACCTAAGCGTGCAAAGATTGAAATCAATGACGAGCCAAAGGCCAAACCAATCAAGGGATGTAGGGTCGCTGAAAGATTCCCAGCTTTACCAACCGACATCAAGTACATATAGAACAGGCCAACACCAAGCAAGCCCAAGCCCACCACCAACATACCGGTAATGGCGCCGCCTTTGAAGGCAACATTGAGCGCCTCATTCATGCCCACTGTTGCCGCTTGTGCCGTGCGCACATTGGCGCGCACCGATACATTCATGCCGATGAAGCCGCAGGCGCCAGATAACACAGCACCCACCACAAAACCGACTGCTGTCGTGTGATCGAGAAAAAGCGCAATCAAAATCGCAAGCACCACACCCACGACACTGATGGTTTTATATTGACGCGAAAGGTAAGCACTTGCACCTTGCTGGATCGCGTCAGCGATTTCCATCATTTTGGCGTTGCCGGTACTTTGATTAAGAATCCAGGACCTCACTACAAAGCCATATACAACTGCGAGAACCCCGCAGCCTAGGGCAAAGTAGAGACCCAACTGAATGTTGCTCATGCTCGAAAACTCCTAAAGTGTATTGTCTTGAATCGTTTTTTTACGCGGCCGTCGGCCATTTGTGACACTGGAAGAACTAGCCCCGCTAGTATCTAACAAAACTTAAGTCAGAGGGGCGGTTTGTTTCTTTGTTAACATTAGGGTATTCACTAATCAACCGGCAGTAAAAATCCTTATGAGTCTTGACAAAGTCAGTGCAGGCAAAAAATTGCCCGAGTCCTTTAACGTGATCATTGAAATCTCAATGAACGCCGATCCGATCAAATACGAGGTCGATAAAGAATCAGGGGCTATTTTCGTAGACCGGTTCATGGGCACCTCGATGCATTACCCATGTAACTACGGCTACATCCCCAAAACCATCGCAGGCGACGGTGACCCTGTTGACGTGTTAGTGATTACTCCCTTTCCGGTTATCCCAGGCGTGGTGGTGCGCTGCCGTGCGTTGGGTGTCTTAAAAATGAAAGATGAGGCGGGCGATGATGCCAAGCTGCTGGCGGTGCCTGAAGACAAAATTTTGCCAATTTATAGCCACTGGAAGCAAGCCTCAGATATCAACCCGATGCGCCTGAACGCCATTCAGCACTTTTTTGAACACTACAAAGACCTCGAGCAAGGGAAGTGGGTCAAGGTTGAGGGTTGGGGAGGCGTTGACGACGCACACCAAGAAATCCTTGATGGATTGGCCCGATACGCAAAAGAAACAAAATCACAAAAATAAATTAGCTTTTACAACGATTGATGTAATACCGCCGCGTAATCCTCTGCCGTTGGGGTGCGTGGATTGGTTTTGTGGCAATGGTCTGCCATCCCACCTTCTGTGATCTTGGCAGACATGCCCTCGGTCCCGTCCATGGCGGCAAGACCCGAGGGCAGACCAAGTCGTTGATAAGAGTAGAATTTGCGTTCGGTTTCAGCGGAGTCCGGCAGTGACACAGACGTTTCGCAGCACTCTTACAGCCCTACTTGCGATCATCGCAACTGCAGTTTGGCTCACGCCGCCCGCGCACGCCCAAGGCGGACTGCGGTTCAACCCAGGCGGCTTTGCGCCGATTGCGCCGTATTCAACGCAAGGATCCATCCTGGATTTAATGCCGGCGCCGCAAACCGAAACAACCGCCGAAACAACCAAGACCGAGACCACCTCTGACGCCGCCGCAGCGACACCAACCGTCGAAGCCTCTGAAAAAGCAGCCGCAACCATTCATCAAGGCTTGTCCCCCGAAAAGGCCAGTTCAGCAACGGGCCTTGCGCCTGTCCGAGGTGCGTCGTCCGCCCCCGCGGCAATTGGGCCGAGCGTTTCGAACGAAGCGCCGGCATCCAACATCGCGCCGAGCCCCTACACAACACCCCGTAGCCCTGGGGGCGGCTTAAGAGTCAGATAAATGCCTGACAACACTTAGCCAAGTCAGATACCCGTCGTCCACTCTGTTTGCCAGCCGAGCAGTTCAGCAAGACGAGTAACCACCCATTGCGCTTCGCGTACGTTGACGCCCACGTCTGCAACCGTCAGTCCTTGATAGATTCTCTCAAGCACATCGGCCTGCGTAATCCCAAGCTCCCAAAATTTAGCGTTTGCCTGCTCGGTCAACATGCTTGCCATGTCTTCACAAAAATCATACCGCGCGTAGATCTCCTCTTTTGTTGCGCTCGGCTTCGTGCGTCCGGGTTCAACAAACAACGCGATGAACGAGGGCGGGATCACAATCTGATTGTCATCACTCATTGCGCGCGTTTACGCAGTAAATACTTTTGCGTGCCTTGCATCACGATCACATCATTTTGGTTGCGGATTTCAGAGTGCATGGTCAGCACGCCGGTTGTACGGTTCGGGATCAGTTCGGCCACCGTTAAGCTTGAGTACAAGGTGTCGCCCACAAAAACAGGCTGCAAAAATTTGCTGCTCTGCTCAATAAACGCTTTAAGCGATTCTTCAACCATATGCGGAAACAAGCCAGCGCCTGCCGCCGTTTGAATCACGACCTGAAATCCATGCGCCAGCATATGCGGCATACCGTGGGCACGACAGTATTCAAGATCATAGTGAACGGGATGGTTATCACCGCTGGCAAGCGAAAACGCAGCGAACAGGGCATCGGTCATCGTGCGCGAGGGCAAGTTAAAGCGCTCTCCAAGCTCGAAGTCTTCAAAAAATCGTTGCGCGCACATCTGGTGTTTAATCATTATTCTCTCGCCATGGGCTGTCACCTGCATCTTGTCAGAACTTAACTCGAAAACCTCCTGCGTGCCAACTGACCGGGGCAAGGCTCACGATCACGCACCACCTCTGGGCCAGTCACGCAAAAAATTTTGCCAAAATCCCAGCTTACGCTTAAGCTCAACGCTCTATTGGTCATACGAGGTTTTTGCGATGTCCTCACCTATTGAATCTAAGTCTATGACACACACCATTCGGCTTGCCGATGGCGCAGATCTGCGGGTGTTCGAACAAGGCGCTGGCACACCTCTTTTGCTAATCAGTGGTCTAGGCGGTGCCGCCGCTTATTGGGCGCCCTGCCTGCCAGCCCTCGCCGCGCAACACCGTGTCATTCGTCTTGATCAGCGAGGGATTGGCGCCAGCACCCGCGGCACCGCTTTTTGCAGCATTGACCAGCTCGCCGACGACTGCATCGCCGTGATGGATCAACTCGCGGTTCAGTCTGCCATCATCGTGGGGCACTCGACTGGCGGCTGCATCACGCAAGCGATCGCGCTGCGTTCACCGCAACACGCCAAAGCCTGTGTGTTAACCGGTACGTGGGCCAAGCCTAATCGCTATATGCAAGAGCTTTTCAAGTTGCGCAAAGCTTTGCTACGCAGCGATCCCGTTGCCTATGCTGTTTCGGCAACGTTTTTTTCACATGATCCAAGCTGGCTCAATGCCAACTGGAACGCGTTTGAGGCCGCCCGCGCAGCCGCACCACTTAGCAAGGCTGCTCAAGACATCGTGGCAGAGCGTATCGACGCCATCATGGCCTTTGATCGCAGCAGCGAGGTTGCAAAAATTACCGCGCCTGTTTTAAACATTGGGGCACGCGACGATTTAATTGTGCCTGCCTTCTTGCAAGAAGAGATTGCAACGCTCATGCCAGCCTCAACCTTACACCTGCTCAATGACGGCGGGCATTTTTTCCCGACAACGCGGTGCACACTTTTTACAGATGCGATTTTGCGCTGGCTTGATCAAACCTTTTAGTCAGACCAGCGCACGTTCAGCTTACGCCTGACGGCTCAAAAATGACATGAGCTCATTGGCGCAACGTGCGGCGTAACCGTCGCAAATATTGTGCCCCGCCGTATCCACGTACACCAACTCAGAACCTTTAATACGCTGATGCATTTGCTCATACGCATCAGCGTGTCCGATCGACTCTTTGCCAGCCGCCACGATGAGCGTTGGGCATTTGATGCCCACAAGTTCTTCCATAAAATCGTGCGTACACATGTGTAGTACGAACCGCCCAATAAAGGCGGGATCATTTGAACCCGCCTGTTCAATAAACCACGCCACCAGCGCTGGGTCTGCCGTTTCATCAAACCGCTCGTGGATCGTATCTGACAAAAACTTTTTTAAACCAATTTGCTGGATTTTGGGGATCCAGGTGGGAGCATGACTATTTTTTAAGCCGGGTGTTGCACCATAGAGCGCCAACGTTTTTACACGCGCGGGGTACTGTAGCGCCAACTGTTGTGCAACGTAACCTCCGGCTGAATTGCCCACCACATGCGCCTGATCGCAACCTAGGTGATCAAGCAAGGCCGCCGCATCATCGACCAAATGCTGCAGAGAAAACGCCTGGTCAGAATGCGGAATCGTCGACTGACCGTGCCCACGAAGATCCATGCGAATCACACGGTAATGGCGCGCAAGCTCAGGCACCCAGCTAAACCAACGCTGGGCATTGCCCATCGCCGCATGCAATAAAAACACTGTCTGTGGCTTTACCCACGGCGGGGTGAAGTCGTCAACGTAATAAGCAAGCTTCAGACC
>CAIYCP010000036.1 GCA_903924715.1 uncultured beta proteobacterium | reverse complement strand
TGCGCATCCAGTCGCGGCAGGTGGATGATTCGCGGATCACCATACGGGCGAGTTTTTCGTTGGTTTGGCCGCCGGTCACTTTTAAAAGATCTTGCCAATATTCTTCTTCGGGGTAGGCGTCGACCAGCACGTCTTGGGGGGCATCATGCATGCAGCGCAGGTTGCGGGTGTGCTGTGAGTTGCCTCCGCGCCATTCTTTGGGTGAGGCCTCAAGGATCAAGACGCTGGCGCCGGCTTCGCGCGCCATTAAGGCGCTGCACAGGGCGGCATTGCCGCCGCCCACTACGATTACATCCCACATGGTTCTTGCCTCGCGTGTTGGTTCGCGTTGAGTTTGTTTAAGTGCTTGAGTGTAATCAGATGGCGGGGGTTTGCGCTAGGGCGCGGGTGGTGGCGGCGTGGGGGTATTCTGGCGCGATCTGGTCGCTTGGCGCACGCCACGTCGTCTTGCGTGCGCTGCGGACCGGTATTTTTGTGCTGAGCAAAAAATACTCGGCTCCTTCGCTTACGCTGGACGCCGGGGCTGGGGTGGATTAGGACGGTTGGTGTTGGGGAGAACAATTGCGCTGTGATCGAGTGATCGAGTGATCGAAACGCGTATTCGGATCGCATTGGGCCCCCAATCATTCAACTATTTAATATACAATTCTGGTCAATAAAACCCGCCAAGGCTATGTGCGTAAGCATATCCTCAAACCGGCGGGTTACTTTTTTGTAAGACCGAATTTCGCAGGGTGTGTGTCGTGGAAACAATAAAGCGCCCGTTCGAAAACCCGCCACTTCTTACACGCAGCAGGCCTCGCAACTACAGCGGCGAGGCATGGGGATAGGCGATATCGCTCAAGTTGAGTTTTACTTGCAACACCTAAATTATTATCGGTTAGGTGCTTATTGGCTGCCATTCGAGTCCGATCACTCAACTCACATTTTCAAGTCTGGCACCAAATTTGAAGACGTATTAAATCTGTACGTATTTGATCGCGACCTGCGACTTTTGATGTTGGATGCCATTGAGAGAGTTGAAGTATCGGTTAGAAGCCAGTGGGCCTATCAAATCGCGCATTTGCATCACCCACACGGCCACTTGGACGTAACACTCGCTGTCAATAACAATCGTTGGCAAAAAAACCTAGCCAAGCTGACTAGCGAGGTTAATCGATCTGACGAAACCTTTATCAAACATTTGATAACGACTTATAGCGAAACTTTGCCATCAATATGGGCGGTCTGCGAAGTCATGTCATTGGGTTTGCTATCGCGCTGGTATGACAACCTAAAACCCATGAAAACGCGTCGTGCTATTGCGGTGGTGTACGGTGTGGATGAGCAAGTGCTCGCGTCTTGGTTACGGCATCTTTCCTTAATACGAAACATCTGCGCACATCACAGCCGATTGTGGAATAGAGAACTCACGATCACGCCCACGCTTCCTCGAAATAAGCCTGTAGGCCTGGCCAGTCAGTGGGTGTCCGGCTCTCGCAAGCTCTACAACACGTTGGTTATTTTGCTTCACTTGATGGATGTTATTGCGCCAAAGCACCTCTGACGTGGTCGTATGAAAGATCTGATGAGTCAGCATGAAATTTCGGTGGCTGCGATGGGTTTCCCTTTAGATTGGAAGACAAGCAAAATCTGGGCTGATCCGATATGAGCCAGTTGTCGCTTGGCGCACGCCACGTCGTCTTGCGTGCGCTGCGGACCGGTATTTTTTTGCGGAGCAAAAAATACTCGGCTCCTTCGCTTACGCTGGACGACGGGGCTGGGGTGGGGATGGACGGTTGGCGTTGGGGCTTTACACCGAGAGGTGTCGTTTGACGTCTTCGCTGTCCATTTGGGTTTGGTCGCCTTGGGCGACTACTTCTCCTCTTGATAGGACGACGAAGCGGTCGGCTAATTCTCGGGCGAAGTCGAAGTATTGTTCGCAGAGCAAAATCGCGATGTCGCCGCGGTCGCGTAGTAGGCGAATGACGCGGCCGATGTCTTTGATGATTGAGGGTTGGATGCCTTCGGTGGGCTCGTCAAAGATGATGAGTTTGGGTTCGGCGACTAGGGCGCGGGCGATGGCGAGTTGTTGTTGCTGACCACCTGAGAGGTCGCCGCCGCGGCGCGACAGCATGGTGCGTAGTACTGGGAATAGATCAAAAATTTCGTTTTTAATGCGCTTGGCTTGCTGGCTTGGTTTGGTGGCCATGCCCATTAAGATATTTTCTTCGACGGTGAGGCGGGCAAAGATTTCGCGGCCTTGCGGGACGTAGGCCATGCCGAGCGCGGCACGCGCGTGGGGGGCGAGTTTACTGATGTCTTTGCCGTCAAAGTGGATGCTGCCCGAGGCCAAGGATTGCACGCCCATCAAGCATTGCAGCAGGGTGGTTTTGCCCACGCCGTTGCGCCCGAGCAAGGCCATGCACTCGCCTTGTTTGACCGACATGGTGATACCGCGCAGGGTGTGGCTGCTGCCGTAGTACTGATTGATGTTTTGAACGTCTAGCATGGCTTAGCGACCTAAATAAACTTCAATCACGCGTTGATCGGCTTGCACTTGTTGCATGGTGCCTTCAGCCAAGACTGAGCCTTCGCACAGCACGGTGACTTTGCCACCTTGAGAGATCTGGTTGACGAAATCCATGTCGTGTTCAACCACCATCAATGAATGTTTTCCACGAAGGTCGTTGAGGAGTTCACCGGTGCGCTCGGTTTCGGCGTCGGTCATG
>CAIYCP010000035.1 GCA_903924715.1 uncultured beta proteobacterium | reverse complement strand
CAATCCGAGGTCTTAACCCAAGCGATTCCAAGCCCCCTACGCAGCGCCGATGGCACTTGGTTTGCCTTGTCTTTGCGTGACCGAGTGTTATATGCCGAAAAAAACCTTGCGCTAAACGCCTTTCAATACGAAGACCTCGCCAAACCTGAGTACAAAGGCAAAGTTTGCATCCGCTCTGGGCAGCATCCTTATAACAATGCCTTGATCGCCTCAATGATCGCGCATCGTGGCAGTGCTGAAACTGAACAATGGCTGCATGGCGTGAAAGCGAACCTCGCACGCAAGGCGGCTGGTGGCGATCGCGATGTTGCGCGCGACATCCTTGGCGGAATCTGCGATCTTGGCTTAGCCAATGCCTATTACGCCGGGCAAATGAAAACTGCCGCATCTACAACCGAGGCGCGCAAATGGGGTGAGGCGATCAAAGTCATTCGACCAACCTTTGCACAAACAGGCGGTACCTTTGTCAATATCTCTGGAGGCGGCGTGGCCAAACACGCCCCAAACAAAGCGGGTGCAATCGCCTTTCTCGAGTTTTTAGTCACCAAAGAAGCGCAAAGTCTCTATGCCCGTGTCAACTTTGAGTATCCCGTACGCAGCGGCGTTGAGCTTGATCCCACCGTGGAAAGTTTCGGATTACTGAAAGCGGACACCACACCGCTTAGCGAAATCGCAAAGCATCGTAAAGAAGCCAGCCTCATTGTTGATCGAGTTGGTTTTGACCGGTAAAACTAAGCACCCATGATCCAGTTACCAAGTCGGTCACACTGGCTCGCCACCGGAAAGTGGCCCTCAGCACTTGCCGGGCTCATTGCAGCCTGCGTGCTGGCACCTTTGCTGTCCTTGCTTGTATCTGCCCTCGGGTCAAACCATATGCAGTGGGCTCACCTCGCACGCTTTGTGATTCCGGACGCTGCGCTCACAACGTTGCTCTTACTGTTAGGCGTGGGCGTTGCCGTCGCCTTAATGGGTACGGGCGCTGCTTGGCTAGTGACGGCCTTTCAGTTTCCCGGTCGCATAGTATTGGTATGGGCGCTTTTATTGCCACTCGCGGTGCCCACCTATGTAGTGGCTTATTCCTATCTTGATCTGATGCACCCTATCGGACCAGTTCAGAGTCTGATCCGTGCGGTACTTGGCTATCAGTCGCCACGTGAATTTCGTTTGCCCGATGCGCGTTCGTTGTGGGGCGCCATTTTGATTTTAGGTAGCGTGCTGTATCCCTATGTGTACCTCAGCGCGCGCCATATGTTTTTAACGCAACCGGCCAATCTGATTGAAGCGGCACGCGGACTCGGTCATGGACCCTTCAGTTTGTTTTTTCGTGTGGCGTTGCCAATGGCGCGACCTGCCATTGTCGTGGGTACCACCCTGGCTCTACTCGAGACACTCAACGACGTAGGCGCCTCAGAGTTTTTAGGTCTTCAGACCCTGACCGTTTCAATCTACACCACCTGGATCACCCGCTCTGACTTAGCAGGGGCTGCCCAAATCGCCTTGCTGATGCTTGTGTTCGTGCTCAGCCTCATAGCGCTCGAGCGTCGCGCTAGAAGACGACAACGCTTTGTGAATACCGACCAATCTCGACCCATGCAGCCCCGCCCACTGCGAGGATGGCAAGGTTTAACAGCCTGTTTGTTTTGCTTGGTGCCGGTCTTAGCAGGCTTCATCGTCCCAGTTCTTCATTTAACTTGGCAGGCCATCCTGCGACTCAACCAAACAGGGTCAGTGACGGCCGTGCTCAAACAAGCAGCGCTTAATACAGTCATGCTCTCGCTTGCGATCACAGCCTGTACGATTATCGGTGGTCTGGTCTTAGCGTGGGCCGCCCGCAGTTGGATCACACGTCGTCACGACACGTTTGGACAAGGCTTTGCACGCACGGCAACCATTGGCTATGCCTTACCCGGTACGGTTTTAGCGATTGGTTTGCTCACATCCTTTGCATTGCTGGATGCTTGGCTAGAGCATTTCACACTCTGGTTTTCGGCGAACACCTCTGGACGCTGGCTCTTGGGGACTGCAGCCGGTTTGATTTTGGCCTGTACCTTACGGCTCTTGGCGGTAGCCTCGGGGTCGCTTGAGGCCGGCTTCGCTCGAATCCCGATCACCTTTGATCAACTGGCGCGTTCGCTCGGGCAATCACCCCTAGGCGTGCTGCTACGCATTGACCTACCCTTGTTACGTCCGGCTCTTTTCGCAGCGGCACTTTTGGTCTTTGTTGAAGCCATGAAAGAGCTGCCAATTACCCTACTGCTGCGTCCACTGAATATTGAAACACTCGCCACGTGGCTTTATGGCGAAGCCGCGCGGGGCACCTACGAAGACGGCGCAATCGCTGCACTATTGATTGTTGCAGTCAGTATCTTGCCCGTGATTTTATTGACGCGCACGCAATCTCAGCCCAAAAAATCCCTATTAATAAAATGAAAACAACATTACCAATTGCTGGATATCGGCCGTGAACCCGCTCTTAAAGATTGAGAACATTAGTTTAAGTTATGCGGCCAAGCCGAACGATGTGTCGGTGCTCAAAGACTATAGTTTGACGCTAAATAGTGGCGAGACCGTTTGTATTCTGGGCCCCTCAGGCTGCGGCAAAAGCAGCTTATTGCGCGTCATCGCGGGCTTTGAACCCATCGACGCAGGTACGATCAGCCTCAATGACGTCGTGCTGTCCTCGGCTTCGCACACCACGGCGCCAGAGTATCGGCAGGTCGGTTTTATGTTTCAAGATTACGCACTATTTCCACACCTCACGGTTGCAGAAAATATCGGCTTCGGCCTCAAGAAGTTATCCCGTCAAGAGAAAACACTGCAGATACAAGCCATGCTAAAGCTAGTGGATCTTGAGCCCTATGCAAAGCGGTTTCCGCACGAACTCTCTGGCGGACAGCAGCAACGGGCCGCGTTAGCACGTGCACTCGCCCCGCAACCCAAGATTCTTTTATTAGACGAACCCTTCTCTAACCTTGACGCGGACACCCGCGAACGTCTAATCAGCGAACTACGCGCCATCCTTAAGCAGACTCAAATCACCACGTTGCTCGTGACACATAGCCACTCTGAAGCGCTTGCTTTAGGCGATCGAATTGAACAAATGGGATAATGCTAAGATCACTCGCAACACCAGAAGGAGACACAATATGGAACTATTACAAGGACTTGAAACCCGGCGCAGCATTCGGGGATTTCAACCTAAGCCTGTATCAGAAGACCTGATTCGTACCGTTTTGAAAGCTGCCGGGCGCAGTGCCTCGTACACCAACACCCAACCCTGGGAAGTTGCTGTCGTGACGGGCCCCAAGCGTGATGAACTCAGCGGGATTTTATATGAACTGGCGCGTTCAAACACACCCACAAATTACGACGTACTCACCCCCACAAGCTGGCCTGAAGCGCTAGAGACGCGCTCCAAAACTCACGGCTCACGCCGCTTTGCAGCCCTGGGCGTTGGCCGCGGCGATACCGATCGCAGAAATGAGTTAAGGCTCAAGAATTTTCAATTTTTTGATGCGCCGTGTGCCATGTTCATGTTCATGGATAGCACTTTAGGGCCCTGGTCAACGCTAGACATGGGAATCTTTTTACAAGGACTCACGCTGTCGGCCCACGGCGCAGGCTTAGGCTGCTGTCTGCAAGCTTCGCTCGCCGGTTATCCCGATGCCATACGCGACTGCCTGGGCATACCAAAGACTAAAAAACTAATCGTTGGCATGTCGATGGGCTATCCTGATCTCGACGCACCACTCAACGCGTACCACAGCACGCGCATGGAACTTGATGAATTTGTGAAGTGGTATTGAAAAGGAAGTAAGGTTCCTTCAGGTGCCTTAAGGGACCTTACTTCGGAATCAACCCAACGTCTTTCACAAGACCCGCGACCATCACGCTATCTTGTTGAATCAACTTCATCAGCGGGGCTGGGCCCCGTTGAGCTTGCGCTGGTGCTTGCGCCGCCAGTTGCGACAAGCGGTCTTTAAATTCTTGACTGTCAATCAAACCCGACATCGCTTCAACAAGACGAGCAGAAACGGGTGCAGGTAATCCTTTGGGCGCCACCACACCATTCCAGATCGCAAGATCAAACTCAGGCAAACCGCCTTCTTTAAACGTTGGCACCTCGGGCATTTGAGGGAGTCTCGTTGGCGACGACACCGCAATCGCTAAAATCTTTTTATCTTGATGCAACGGCAGCATCGTGACCGTTTGATCTAACACAACGTCTAAAACACCGGCCATCAAATCCGTTAACGCAGGACCCGAGCCACGGTATTGAACCAGCTCTCCCTTTGTTTTTGATAGATGCAAAAATAAGGCCTCAGACAAATGCGCTGTCGTACCGGGGCCTCCCGAACCCAGGTTGATTTTTCCAGGCTCTTGGCGCATACGTGCGAGCAATTCAGGCAAGCTTTTCAAGCCGCTTTTATTACTTACAGACAACACCATCGGAACGGTAGCCACCATCCCGACTGCGTCGAGTTCTTTAACCGGATCAACGTTTGCAGTGGGATGAAGATGAGGAATAATCACCAAGGACATATTGGTAAACATCAACGTGTGGCCATCCGCTGGCGCCTGCGTCAAACGCTTAAGCGCCACCAAGCCACCGGCCCCGACAACGTTTTCGACAATCACCGTCTGCTTTAAATCGGTCGTCAGCGATTTAGCCAAAATTCGCGCCAGGGTATCCAAAGTACCTCCCGGCGCAACACCCACCAGTACGGTAATTGTTTTAGACGGGAAACTCTGCGCCAGCACTGGGCTAGAGACGGCCAAGGCGACAAGAGCACTCAAGAGTATACGAAGCATGATTTGTCCTTTGCT
>CAIYCP010000034.1 GCA_903924715.1 uncultured beta proteobacterium | reverse complement strand
TCGATTCAAGAGAATGGCTATGCAGAACATATCAGTGTTCCTATGGCGATAGAGGCCATGAAATATGGTCAATTTGAACAAAAATTAGCCGCATTAGGTATCGTTGAACTCCAAGGTGTCATGCTTCGGTTAGGTTCCCCGGTTCTTATGTTGATAGCTAAATCAGGGGTTTTATCTAGTCTGCATTGAGACCCTTTAAAAACCAAAGTTGATACCAACAGATCCCGAAGTATTCGTTTGGTTCTTCTGGGAAAACCGAATATTTTTTCTGAATATGACAACACAAGCACTTAAGTTTTGTAAATAGTTGTCGTAAATAAAAGTTATCCCTCTATTTTTTCTCAACATTAAGATTTAATCAGATACTTTTAAAAAAGCCATTCATTTAAGTTGTTGCACTAAAAGCGGTCTCATTATTAAATGCTTTTGCTGACAATGGCTTTAAAGATTTATTTACGTCCTTACCGCACATCGGAGATTGAAGAAAAAATGCGTATTTTGTTTAAACTAGGCGCTTTGGTTATGTTGATGGGAGTTTTTACAGCAAGCGCCCAGGCACAATCCGGCCAAGCGATAGCCAGAAGCGGTCACCTCGAGCGCATTAAGGCGAGTGCTACTCTGCGGGTATGCATATGGCCCGATTACTACGGTATCTCGTTTCGGAACCCCAAGAATGGGGAGTTGTCGGGTATCGACGTAACGCTATCGGAACAGTTTGCCCGCGAACTCAGTGTCAAGCCAGTCTATATTGATACCAACTTCGCAACCTTCACCGATGAGTTACTCGCGGACCGTTGCGACATTGCCATGTTTGGCGTAGGCATTCTGCCAGCGCGTGCCGCCCTTGTGAAGTTCTCCCAGCCCTATCTTCGTAGCGATATCTATGCGGTGACTACCAAGAACCATCCCTCGCTCAAGACCTGGGACGACATTGACAAGCCAGGACGCGTGGTTGCAGTTCAGACCGGTACCTTTATGGAGCCGGTGATGAAAGCCAGCCTCAAGCAGGCCGAATTGATGTTAGTGAAACTGCCTAATACCCGCGAGCGCGAAGTACAGTCGGGGCGTGCCGATGTCTTTATGACCGATTATCCCTACAGCCGCCGAGTGCTCGATAACTCCGACTGGGCAAGGGTGATTCCTCCTGATCGTCCAATCAACCCAGTATCCTATGCCTATGCGGTAGCCCCTGGAGATGATGCCTGGTTGGCGCGCATCGACAAGTTCGTGGCTGACATCAAGCGCGATGGGCGGCTGTTAAATGCTGCTAGGGCCTTTAAGCTGGATCCGATCATCATTACCCAATGATCATTTTCGGTCGTTTATCCAAGGAATACAACAGCCGTTTTGAGCTGCTGATCGTGGTGTCTGGCATCCTGTTCGCCCTACTGATCATCGGTGCTACGATCGCTCACGGCCTGCAGCTGCGCGAAGAGATGCGTGGTGAAGCGCAGGGTCAGGTAAAGACTGTGACACGGATTCTGACGCAGGAGGTCAACCGCAGCCTGATGCGAACTCGCGGTTTGCTGGAACAGATTGACGACATGTCGAGTGGCTTGAAGTCTGTTGCATCGGTCGATTACAACCTCAGACTAGAGGCGATGACTCGCCAGAATTTTCTACTTCGTGAAGTAGCGATCGTCGATCGCGCTGGTCGCATCATCGCTTCATCTAACCCACGCAGCATCGCTGTTGACGTTTCGGGCTATGACTTTGCGGCAGACGAGCCCCGTCAGCGACTGTTCATTGGTCAACCAAAGGCCGGTCGTAGCTTCACGGGCAATCTTCAGGCAACCGAAGGTCCGGCTCATGCTGTTGAGGGCTTCATCACCGTATCACGTCCGCTGGGTGGCAATCTTTCGGGCCTGCTTGTAGTGGCAGTCATTGGGGCTGATAGCCTGATTAGCGATCTGCGCTTCATGGCGTCGATGGAATCGAATGTGCTGACTATTTATCGCTATGACGGGAAGTTGCTAGCGACCAGCCAAGGAGCGGTTACCCAGGACAAGGCTTCTCATCCGATTTTTAGGGACTTTCTGCCCAACCGTGAAACCGGTAACTTCACGGATACCACCCTTGAGGGTAGAAGCTGGCTGGCCTATTTTGCTACCACGTCCGACTTCCCGGTTGTGGTCGAAGTCAGGCTGCCGCAGGATCTGGTTGCGGCACGCTGGCGAACAGAGATGATCACGCCGTTGTCTATCCTAGTGGCAACACTATTGGCATTGTTCGTCTTCACCCGGGCCGCTCAGTGGGCCGTGCGGCAGCGCGCCATGATGCAGGAAGATTCTGCCAGCAAGGCACAGCGACTGCGCAATATTCTCGATTCGGCGGCTGACGCGATCGTTACGATAGATGTCGGCAGCATCGTGCACGAATATAACCGCGCGGCCGAACAGTTATTTCGCATTCCATCAGAAGAAGCGATTGGTAGGCACGCCTCGGGACTCCTTGCACCGGAAGAGTCAGCTGATTATCAGGCACTAGTCGACTATTTCCTGCGCACTGGTATGGCCCCTGTATTTGCGGATGGTCAGAAAATCAAAACCAGGCGCCGTGACGGCAGCCATATGTTCTTGTCGTATGCCATCAGCGAAGTCACCATCAAAGACGAGCGGCTGCTGACCTGCATCTTTCGGGATGTGACCGAAGAACAGCAGGCCAATGATCGATTCAGAACGTTGTTTCAGCGCTCAGGCCAACCAACTCTGCTATTTGCAGAAGGCAAACTTCTCGATTGTAATAAGGCGGCAATCAAGCTGTTCGGCGCCGAGGTCAGGGGCGAGTTGCTCGGCCTGCGGATCGAAGATCTTGCAGTCGGGGAAATGAACGGTCTACAACTGGTCAAGGAGTTCGACAATGTCCGTGAGATCGCCCACCAGCTTGGCGCCTGTCGCTTGAACTGGGCGGCAATTGCCCTCGATGGTCGTGAAATCCCGCTCGAAATCGTCATGACGCCGATTTATCTGGATAATGCCGAGGCCATGCTTCTGACCCTTTCAGACATCACTGAGCAGCAACGCTATGAGGAAGGCTTGCGCCAGGCGCGCGATGCCGCTGAAGTCGCCGCAAAAGCGAAGTCAGGCTTCCTTGCAGTCATGAGCCATGAACTGCGCACGCCGATGACCGGCATCCTCGGCATGATTGAGTTATTGGCCCAAGCGCACCTGCCTGCCGAGCAGCAGCGCCAGGTCGGGATTCTCGGCAAATCGGCAGATTCACTGATGTTGGTGCTTAATGACATTCTAGATTTTTCGAAGTTTGAAGCCGGTCGCCTCGAGCTCGAACAAATCGACTTCGATCCAGCACAAATTGTCAGCGAAGTTTTGGAATCGATCGCTTCTGTAGCGAGTCAGCGTCATAACATCTTGCGAGCTGAGTTGGGCAATACTAGTTTGCCGATGCTACATGGCGATCCGACGCGGGTCAAGCAGGTGCTCATAAATCTGGTCGGTAATGCTGTCAAGTTCACTGAGCACGGTTCGATTGTTATCCACCTGGCGGCTCAGCCATCGCAAGCCGACGGTCGGGTGGCGCTCAGTATTGAGGTCCACGACACCGGCATCGGTATCGAACCCGAGCTACAAAAGACTCTCTTCCAGCCCTTTCAGCAGGCCGATACCTCGACCACCCGCCGCTTCGGTGGAACAGGTCTAGGTCTTGCGATCTGTAAGCATCTTGTCGACTTAATGCATGGCCAGATCAGTGTTGAAAGCGAAGTCGGAAAAGGTTCCGTCTTTCGTGTCGAACTCACCCTAGCCAAGGCAAACGGCCAAAGAGTACCAAAGATTCTGCGGACAACGTCTCAGGTAGTCTCGAGGATGCGTAGCCTGCGTATTCTGGTGGCCGAAGACAACGCGACTAATCGTCTGCTGATTGAGACATGTTTGCGCCGCGACGGTCATCTACCGGAGATGGTCGATGATGGGCAACAGGCGCTTGCCGCAGCGTCGGCTCGAGATTTCGACCTGATCTTGATGGACATGCAGATGCCAGTGCTCGACGGAATGGGAGCCACCCGCGCGATCCGTGCGCTGCCTGATGTTAAGCGCAACCGGATTCCGATCATTGCCCTTACGGCCGATGCTCTGCCGGAGTTACGCGATGTATATATGGCTAGCGGCCTTGACGACTATCACACTAAACCGATCGACTGGGCAGCGCTCTATGCAACTATCCTTCGCCATCTGCCCTGGGCGGCGGTCGACGCCCCAGAAGCTCAGGAAAATTCAGACCTGGTCGTGGCCCAGGTGTTGAGCGTGGAGGGCGCTAAGGTTAGCGAAGACGAGGCACCGATTGATGTTAAGACTATCGGCCGCATGCGCGACGAACTCGGACTCGACGTATGGACGGCGGTTGCCGACATCTACTGGCCGCAAAGCGATACCCTCTTGGCAGCCTGCCGTGCTGCGGTCGTTGCGCAGGATGTGGCGGCCCGACGGAGTGCTGCGCACAGTCTTAAGGGTTCGTCGGCAAACCTAGGCTTTAATTCGATTGCGTCGCTGGCCGAGGTTTTTGAGCGATGTGAGCCACATGTAGCTGCGGTCACACTGGCAAAACTTGAAACGACCTACTCACAAACTCGAACTTACTGGTCGATGGAGCCAAGTACTCTTCCGAGCATGGTGAAAAGCCCACAATGATGTTTATGTATTAAGTAGAAGTTACAAAAAACTATAGATTTACATTATCTAGTAGGGTTTAGAACATCGTAAATACATTGATTGGTGCCCAAGAGGAGACTCGAACTCCTATGACTTTTACATCGCCAGCACCTGAAGCTGGTGCGTCTACCAATTTCGCCACCTGGGCCTTATCACATCAGGCTAATCTAAGATTTTATCTCATTTCGCGAAAAAGGTTTAGGCTTTTGTCGACAAAATATTGCCAATCGGACCATTCCCAGCCATCGACTGCTTGAAGTTATTCAAAAATTGCGTGAGGGATTGATCACCTGTTGGGGCTCCCAATGCAGTAAATAATTGATTAGCGTTTTGCTCTAACTGGTAAAGACCTTTCGTTGTCGAAGGTGTTTGTTTGTCTTGCTGACCAATTTGATCTATTAAGGACTGAAGGCCTTGCTCAAGTTTTCCACTGCCTTGAAAAGATTTTGGCAGGGAAGATAAGGAATCGCCTTGTTGAGACTGGAGGGCACTTACCAAGCTTTGAATAAAATTAGGGATGGTTTGACCATCATTTTGGGACTGGGGTGGTGGATTACTACCAATTTTTGACAAAGACTGCAAAATAGATTCCATCATCTTGCTTGAATTAGGAGCGGAGTCGGTAGAGTCTGGGCTGGCATTATCGGCAGAATCAACCGCCCGCAGAACACTAGATACGCTTTTCAATGAGGCGACAGGATTAAATAAGGCAGTAAGTGCAGGAATTGTCATTAATAAGCTCCAATCTATTGATTTGTTTACTTTAAAGCCTGGGTTGATTTTTAAACCTCCAAATAACGGCGATTTTTGGTATTAATTCAAAAAAATCAAAAATCTTCCCTAAAAGCATTTTTTTGTGACTTTACCCTTAAGTTCTTCAGTTTCGTGTCGTAAAAGACATATCAGGTGTATTTCAAACTGGAAAAAGATATGATTTTACAAAACCCGACTCAAGTAACGCCCTCAACGATTCAGAACACCTACGGTGCCATTCTGAACACGACGAATAAGACTGCCCCTACTGCGCCAACGAGTGCAGTGAGTGAATATGCAGTCCAGCCTAGTGCTAGCAGTCCGGTTTTATCAGCTTTTTTCCAGACCTTGAGTCAAATTGATCAAAAAAGCCAAAATAACCCAAGAACTGATCAAGGTGCTGGTGGTCAAGGTCAAATTTCCTCAACCAATGCCAATTCCATCTTACCAACAACAGCAGATTCCAGTAATGCTTTACAAGCATTTACTTATTCCTTGTTTCAAAATTTACAAAAGGGTAATGATCAACCCAATCCAAATGCAAAAAGTTCTGGTTTGGGCCCCTTGCCTGCAGTCACGCCTGGTCCAAATACGACATACTTAAATAATCTGCCAGCACGTTTAAACACCTTATCTTCAACCCTGAAATCAGCCAATCCAACTGGTGGTGCTAACACCCTTGAAGGTTTGCAAGCGGCTTATCAATCCTTACTTAATTCCATGGGATCTAATGGCTCTGGGAATGTGAGTTCGACTAACAGTTCATCGTTGGCATCATTTTTAGATCAAATGAGTCAAAACTTAAAATCACAAAATGTAACAAGCATTAATACTAAGGGGTCTTTACTTGATACAAAAGCTTAAAGCGATATCGAACACAGGTCAGATGGAAATTGCTTTAAGGTTCGGACCTGAAATTGCTGCAGTTTCTTGTGTAATCTTAGCAAGTCTTTGTCTTTTGTAATTAAAAGACAGGGCGCAAGCTCCACTGATAGTTCGACAAAAATCTGATCATCAGGATCACAGCACTTAATTCTAGACGTGTTTTTTTGAGGTGCTTGCCATAAAAATAAATCTTGGTATTCATTTCGTATCTTAAGAATTTCTTCAATACCCTGATTAAAGGGCTTTCGCGCTAAAACCTCCTCTAACTCACCCCAAATCGCCTCGCAGGTATAGGCATGAATTTGTTGATTTTTAAGGCAATCATGCAGATTTTGAACACTCTTGTCTTTGAAATAAAAAAGGTCAAGTAGTATATTGGTATCGAGAACAACATTGGGTTTCATGACTGTCTTTTTAAATGAGTTAAATTAGAGATATTCAGAAAATTGAAGAAAAAACGAATTAATACATGATAAAACCACACGCAGTATTGCAGGAAAAAAAAGAAGATCGCATTGGAACAGTACAAGGTCACCGTGATGGCTTTGGTTTTGTGATTCCAGATGATGGTCAATTAGATATATTTCTCTCCGAGCGAGAGATGACCCGTGTGATGCACGGTGATAGAGTTACCGTTCGTGTCCTAGGGACTGATCGAAAAGGACGCCCAGAAGGGCAGATCACGGATGTTATCGAGCGAGCTACACGCCATGTGATTGGTCGATTGTTGAATGAAAATGGTGTATTAATTGTGGCTCCTGAAGATAAAAGGATTTCACACGACATCCTTATTCCGCCAAAAGGGCATTTAAATGCCAAATTAGGCCAAGTAGTTAGCTGTGAAATCATTGACTATCCAGACAGTTATCGTCAAGCTGTTGGACGAGTTGTTGAAGTGTTGGGGGAAATTGATGATCCCGGTATGGAAATCGAGATTGCGGTACGTAAATATGGTGTCCCCCATGAATTCTCACCGGCAAGCATCAAAGAAGCTGCAGCTCTTGCGGATGAAGTACGTGAAGAAGATTTAGAGGGGCGAATTGATTTACGCGATATCCCCTTAGTCACGATTGATGGTGAAGATGCGCGTGATTTTGATGATGCAGTCTATTGTGAACCCATGACGTTTAAAGGTGCCAAGGCCTGGAGATTGATTGTTGCGATTGCTGATGTATCCCATTATGTCAAGCCTGGCCACCCCTTAGATTCGGATGCAATTCGACGCGGCACTTCCGTTTATTTTCCAAGACGCGTGATTCCGATGTTGCCGGAAAAAATTTCGAATGGTTTGTGCTCTTTAAAACCAGGTGTCGATCGTTTATGCATGGTGTGTGATGCCATTATTGATACAAAAGGTGTAGTTCAGGCCTATCAGTTTTATCCAGGTCTCATGCATTCAGTGCAACGATTTACTTACAATATAGTTTGGGAAATCATCAGCAATACCAATGGTCCTGAAGCGGCCAGATTTGTTAAACAAAAACCCTTATTACAGAATTTATACAAATTATTTCAGGTACTCAAGCAGTCACGAGAAAAGCGTGGCGCTATCGATTTTGATACCACTGAAACACAGATTATTAGTAATGAGTTTGGAAAAATTGAACGCATTGAGCCAAGAATCAGAAATGATGCCCATCGATTAATTGAAGAGTGTATGTTAGTTGCTAACGTTTGCGCCGCAAATTTTATTGGCGCTAAAAATCATTCATCCTTATATCGTGTTCACGGCGAGCCGACGGTTGAAAAGGTCAATGCATTGCGAGATGTATTACGCTCAGCAGGACTTAGTCTCGAAGGCGGCAATAAACCCCATCCGATGGATTATGCCAAGTTGATACATGCAATTAAAAATAGGCCGGATGCCAGTATGTTACAAACGGTGATTTTACGGTCGATGCAACAAGCCGTTTATCAGCCAGAAAACTTAGGCCACTTTGGCCTGTCCTACCCCGCCTATACCCATTTTACAAGTCCAATTCGGCGCTATCCAGACTTGTTAGTGCACCGAGTAATTAAGGCTATTTTGGCGAAAAAGAGTTATAAGCCTAGTATTCCAGAGGACGTACCTCTTAATTTAGCGATGCCAAAAAATGGGCCAGGTCGTGTCAATGCTGCTTTAGTGAAAAAGAATTTAGCACAAGAAAATACGACAGAAGTTGCCCCACGCAGCAGAAAAAAAACAGCCAGTGATGGTATTGATATGGCATCTTGGGCGCAGTTAGGGGTGCACTGTTCTGCCAATGAGCGACGGGCTGACGAAGCATCTCGTGATGTCGAGTCATGGCTGAAGTGTTATTTTATGCGTGACCGACTTGGTCAAGAATTTGCTGGAACCATTACTGGGGCTACCGGTTTTGGTTTATTTGTGCAATTAGAGACCTTATTTGTTGAAGGTCTGATTCACGTCTCAGAGCTCGGTGGTGATTATTTCCAATACGACGAGGCTCGTCAGGAGTTACGTGGCGAAAGGACTGGGATTCGTTATCGATTAGGTGATCGGGTACACGTGTTGGTTAGTCGAGTTGACTTAGATGCACGTAAGATTGAGTTTAGTCTCGTAAAAAATACACTCGATCGCAATCGTTTCTCAGCACCAGTGACCATGGATGATATGGGTAAGCCGAATAAGCGGGCAGCTTCGAAACATTCACGTCCACCAGAAAAAGCACCACAAGTTGGACGCGCCACCATTTCAAAGAAATCAGCTGCATCACGTGCGGGTAATAAACCCAAAGCAAAAAGCAATGCCAAACAAACGCAAGTCGCTGAAAAAACAACTCCAAGTTCACGATCGAAAACCAGAGGTCGCCGTTAATGGAGCAACAAATACTCGTCGGTTTTCATGCGGTGATTGCCAGAATACGCCAAGCACCTGATAGCCTCAAGACAGTCTATTACGATGTATCTCGACGCGATCGACGGATGAAAGATTTTATTGAGACCACACAAGCCTTAGTTGGTCGTAAACTACATCAGGCAGACAGTGAAAGACTCCGCCAGCTTGCGGGACATGATCGACATCAAGGCGTCGTAGCTTTTGCTGAGCCTGCTTCAATTGCCAGAAACATTGCTGAGTTACTTGATGGTATAGGAGATAAAAAGCCACTCTTATTAATTTTGGACGGCGTTACTGATCCCCATAATTTGGGCGCATGTATGCGGGTGGCTGATGGTGCCGGGGCGGATGCAATTATTGTGCCCAAAGACCGTTCAGCACAATTAAATACGACCGTGAGTAAAGTAGCTAGTGGCGCTGCAGAAACCATGCCCTTTGTTGCGGTGACTAATTTAGCCCGCGCCATGCGTGAACTACAAGATGCTGGTATTTGGCTCATTGGCACCTCTGACGATGCAGATAAAACTTTATATGAGGTTGATTTATCGGGTCCGGTTGCCATCGTTATGGGAGCTGAGGGCGAGGGGATGAGGCGCTTAACAAAAGAGACTTGCGATGAGCTTGTGAGTATTCCGATGTTTGGTGGGGTAGAGAGCTTAAACGTCTCCGTTGCTAGTGGTGTTTGTTTGTATGAAGCAGCCCGTCAACGTATCCTAAAAACCAAATAAATTAGCCCTCTAGAAGCTGTGCTAGTAAATCAATATCGTTTTTAAAGTTACGAATCCCCTCTGCTAGTTTTTCTGTGGCCATCGGATCATCATTCATATATTGGCGAAACGATTTTTCATCAACAGACATTTTTTCAAAATGCATATGTTTGGCGCTTAGAAAGCTTAACCGAGGCTTGATTTCGCCTTCAGTATTTTGTAGCTGATCTAAAAGTTCTGGACTGATCGTGAGTAAATCACAGCCAGCTAAAGCGGTGATTTGATCTATATTTCTAAAACTAGCGCCCATGATTTCAGTTTTAAAGTCATGGTGTTTGAGGTAGTTATAAATGGCAGTTACAGACTTCACGCCCGGATCGTTTGGGCCTGACATACTGGGATCATTCCACTTCTCACCCAATGATTTTTTGTGCCAGTCAGTAATTCTGCCGACGAAAGGGGAGATG
>CAIYCP010000033.1 GCA_903924715.1 uncultured beta proteobacterium | reverse complement strand
TTGCGACGGTTGTACTCTCTGTTGGGTGACACCGCCGTATCCACGGTCACAATCAGCGCCTCATAACCAGCCGCCTTGACTCGGTCAATCAGTTGATACGACACCTCGCGATCAGGCCACATATACAACTGAAACCAGAGTCTTCCACCCGCTTCTGCCGCCACACGCTCCATTGAGGTGATCGAAGCGGTCGATAATGTAAAAGGTATACCTAGTTTGGCCGCGGCACGCGCAATCGAGATTTCACCGTCAAACGACAAAAGACCTGCAGCGCCCGTTGGCGCAACGGCTAACGGCATCGAAGTACTTTGCCCAGCCATCGTCGTTTGTAGCACCCGGGTTGATACGTCGACGAGTACTTTCGGGCGCACGCAAATACGTTCAAAACCTGTACGGTTTCGTTTAAGCGCTAATTCATCTTCACTGCCACGATCAACAAATTCGAATAAGCCTTTGGGTAGTCTATTTTTTGCAACCTCACGCAGATCTGCAATGGTGTAAGCATCTTGAGGGTTAAAGCTCATTATTGTCCTTTGAACAGCAGTTCGTGCCTAAGTCGTATTCGTTTGCGAAACCGAAGCTCACTGCCATCGGGTCGCAACGAATCATTTTAATTTTTCAGACAGGGTGCAGCTCTTGTGCACCGCTCCAACGCATTTTTCTGGCATGAGGCGCATCGTACGGAGTCGCTCGATGCATCGTAAAGCTGTCATCCCAAATCAACATATCACCTGTTTTCCATTGATGGGGGTACACAAATTGACGCTGTGTCGCGTGCTCGGTTAAACGATCGAGCAAGGCGCGTCCCTTCGCTTGCTCCCAACCAATAATGTGCGACGCATGCGAGGCAAGATACAGCGATTTTCTGCCCGTCACTTTATGGGTACGAACCAACGGATGCGCAACAGGCGGGCGCAGCTTCACTGCCTCTTCTGGAAAATCGGTCAGCCCGACTTTTGCGCGCGAATAAAAGATGCTGTGTTCAGCCTTTAAGTTTTCTACAAGCGCTTTATCACTGTCAGACAGTGCATCCCAAGCCGCGCGCATGTCTGCGTATTCTGTATTTGGCGGGTTGGGCGGTAACACTCTAGCCGACAGCATCGTGATTCGAATCGGCGGCTGAATCTGGGTTCCGTCGGTATGCCAGAGAAGGTTACCCATATGATAAAGATGCTCGAAACTATCTTTTGCGAGCGGCTTGCCTTCTGCATCCACGGTCGCGATATCTAAAAAGTGCGGCCGTTTTTCTCCCCCCTGATGTTCGAGCTTTGTCTTTAAGACACTCATCACAGGCGGCCCAAATTTTTCGATCAAGGCCTCTTGGTCGTCATCATTCATGGGTTCGTCATTACGAACTGCTAAAACGCCGTACTGCGCCAATACGCGTTCAACTTCTTCGTAATCAGCTTGAGAGACGCCACCCTTCAAGCGCAAGCCTTTTATTTCGGCTGCAAAATTTTGACTCACCGGGATCACTTCAAAGGGTTTCATAATTTTCCTCTCGCTCAAGCATCAGATTGCACGCAAATATTCGCTCAGGTTTTGGCGAAATATACCGATGTGGGTTGATGGTCTCTGGATAATATTTTTTTATTGATGTCACTTGAGTATACTCAGAAAAAATGCCTTTCTGATACGGCAGCGGAGACAACCATGAAAAGCCATCCTTCTGAAGGCTCTTTAGGTGCAATGAGCACTAAAAGCGATCCTCGGCCATCCAAAATGCGGCGCGCTTACTTACTAAGTTTGATGGCAAGCGCTGGGATGGCCGGACTGAGAGCCCCTGCTTCGTGGGCGCAAGGCGTTTACCCAGAACGGGCTGTCAAGCTCGTGATTGGGTACACCCCCGGTGGGGCTGGCGATGCGTTGGCACGGATGATGGCACAAAAATATACCGAGGGCTTTTCACAAACATTTATGGTCGAAAATCGTCCTGGCGCCAGCGCAACAATCGCCGCGACTGCGGTCGCCAAGGGTCCGACTGATGGATACACCCTTTTTGTGAACACGGCGCCAGACACCGCATTGGCGCCCATCTCAATGGCCGGTCAATTGCAATATGACATTGCGCGCGACTTTGCACCGATTGGCTTGGTTGTGACCGTGCCAAGCGTATTAGTGGTGGCAGCAGACAGCCCCTACCGTTGGGTTGAAGATATCGTTCTAGCCGCCAAAAAAACGCCCGGAAAATTGAATTACGGATCATTTGGCAACGGCACGAGTGCGCATATGGCAGCCGAGCTGTTCAAGAGCGTAGCCGGCTTGGATATTGTGCATATTGCATTCAAAGGGAGTGCGCCTGCCCTGGTCGAGCTCATGGCAGGGCGAGTTGATTTTATTTTTGATACCTTCGCTTCTGCATGGCCACACATACAATCAGGCAAACTTCGTGCGTTCGGTGTAACAAGCGATGCCCGCGTTCCACTCGCGCCGAACTTACCCACGATGCAAGAACTAGGTTTTGCCGGTTGTGTCTGGCAGTCATTTATTGGGATATTGGCGCCGTCAGCAACGCCCGCCCCGGTACTTGATCGTTTGTATGCTCAAACAAAAAAAATTATTGCTCAAAAAGACGTACAAGAACGAATTACGTCGATGGGCATGATTCCCGGCCAGGCGATTGGCTTGGATTACGCGACCTTTATCGCAGCCGAGACCAAACGCAGCCGAGCCTTAATTCAGTCTGCAAACATCCGCTTCGATTAAGGGGGCCTATTGAGCTTGAAGGCCAAGCCTGAGAGCCTTAGCTTGATAAGTCAACCTAAAGCGTCTAAATTCAATCTATCCTGAATCATCTGGATTAATGGAGAACAACATGAATGCTGCTGAAGCTGCGCTTAGACCGAAGGTGCCAGAGGGTTGGCTTGATCCTCAAAAATTACCCGAACATTTAAAATCTACGCTGGTCGATCCTGCAAAGATGGAATGGGTGCCTTCTAAGTTTCCGGGTATTAGTTCTAAGGTATTGTTTGCAGATCCTGCCTCTGGTGTTTCAAGCATTCTTTTCAAGATGGAACCTGGCGCAATCGTACCGCTTCATGAGCACGCCGCCCTTGAGCAAACCTGGATTATCGAAGGCAGCCTTGTCGACTTAGATGGCGCGGCCTCAGCCGGCCAATTCGTGTGGCGTCCAGGTGGCAACGTACACCAAGCCTACTCGCCCAATGGCGCCATTTTATTAGGGATGTTCATGAAACCTAATATCTTTGCCAATGGCACAGCGTTCTACGTGAAGTAGCGCTTTGAGTTTTTAAATCATCAGAGTATTTAGAGATCAATAAGCTAAAAAGTATGAAACAGTTCACGGCCAAAAAAGTGCTGTTATTGATTGCACATTCAATGACAGCCTTGCTTTTAACTTTACCGGTGTCGAATGCGCAAGATTTTCCGGCAAAACCGATACGCATCATTGCCTCGCAAAATCCAGGTGGCACGACCGATGCGACCGCACGGGCTTTTGCCGAGTACTTAACCCAAAAACTTGGCGTATCCGTCTCGGTTGAAAATCGCCCAGGTGCAGGTGGGATGATCGCAGCCGAGGCTGTTGCCCACGGGGCCGCGGATGGGTACACCTTGTTTGTGGGTTTGCACAGTCAACTCGCGCAGGCTTCTGTTTTATTTAAAAAGCCGTTGATCAACCCTGATACAGAGTTAACCCCCGTCGCGGCAGTAACGGCCGGAGGTTTACCCGCCGCGGTGCACACCGGGCTATCGGTTAAAACTGCGAAAGATTTGGTTGAACTTTCACGCCAGCGCACCGTCAACGCGGGCAATTACAGCCTGGGATCGGGTTGGCA
>CAIYCP010000032.1 GCA_903924715.1 uncultured beta proteobacterium | reverse complement strand
GGTTGATGAAAAATTGCACGCCACACTTGAATTGCGTTTGGGTGAGTCATTTAAACAAGTCTCTGAACGCCTCGAAGCGGTTCAGCGGGGCTTGGGTGAAATGCAGGCGCTGGCCACCGGTGTGGGTGATCTCAAACGCGTGTTAACTAACGTTAAAACGCGCGGCACTTGGGGCGAAGTGCAATTGGCTCGCTTGATTGAAGACGGGATGACCCCTGAACAATATGCCAAAAACGTTAAAACAGTGCCCGGAAGCGATGCACAGGTCGAATTTGCGATACGCCTGCCTGGAAGCACCGAGCTCGATCAAACCGTGTGGCTGCCGATCGATGCGAAGTTTCCAAAAGAAGAATATGAGCGCTTGATGGACGCGCACGAGCATGCGGATCGCGATGGTATCAAGATGGCTGGCTTGGCGTTAGGAAAAGCCGTTGAAACGCAGGCGAAGCTCATTGTTTCAAAATATGTTTCGCCACCACACACCACTGATTTTGCGATTATGTTTTTACCCAGTGAGAGCCTGTATGCAGAGGTCTTACGACAGCCTGGCCTTCTTGATAAATTGCATGACCTCAGGGTAAACGTCGCGGGCCCCGCTAACCTAGCCGCTTTACTCAATAGTTTGCAGATGGGTTTTCGTACGCTGGCGATTCAACAGCGCTCATCTGAGGTGTGGCAGGTGTTGCGGGCTGTTAAAACAGAATTTAATAAATTTGGCGACACTTTGGCGAATGTCAAAAAGTCGCTAGACACTGCGAGCAACAAAATCGGTCAAACCGAAACGCGCACTCGGGCGATGCTTCGAAGCTTAAAAAATGTCGAAGCAATGCCCGATGATGAGGCGCGCGCGTTGTTGCGCGACGGCCTGAGTGATACTGAAGCGCTCGAAGCCGACAACGCGCAAACGAATTTAAACGAACAGGCAGATATTCAAATCTCTGGGCCTGAGTCTGACCGTGGTCAAACCCAAAATTAATTACTTTTAAGGATCACCATGCTGTCTCAACAAGATCTTAAGCAACAGGCGGCAGAGGCTGCACTGGCTTACATTGAACCGTTGCTTACGCGCGAAGCGGTGATTGGCGTGGGTACAGGCTCAACGGCGGATTTGTTCATCGATGGTTTGGCACGCTATAAAACGCGGTTTCGCGGAGCCGTTGCAAGCTCTGAGCGAAGCGCTCAGCGCCTGACTGCTTTGGGGATTTTGGTGCTCGATCTGAACGAAGTGGCGACGATGCCTGTATATGTTGATGGTGCTGATGAAATCAATGAGCAACTCCATATGCTAAAGGGTGGCGGTGGGGCACTGACGCGTGAAAAAATTGTCGCCTCGGTTGCCCAGACGTTTGTTTGCATCGCCGACGAATCCAAACTTGTTCAAACGCTTGGGCGGTTTCCGTTACCCATCGAGGTGCTACCCCTGGCGCGTGAGGCGGTTGCGCGGGTCGTTCAGGGTTTGGGCGGTGTTCCAGTCTTGCGCAAGGGGTTTACGACTGACAATGGCAATCAAATCTTAGACGTGCAAGGGCTCAGTATTGTCGACCCCCTTGGGCTTGAACAGCGTTTAAATCAAGTGCCGGGCGTCGTGACGAATGGCCTCTTTGCCGTGCGATCAGCCGATGTGGCGCTGTTGGCAACACAACAGGGTATTCGTCAGCTTAAGGTTTGAACCATTGTTTTGAGCTTGTTTATTCACAAAACTGTCATAGTTTCGTCTTACACTTAGGGCTTCAACCTGAGCGGATTTGCCATGACTGAGCACACCAACAAACAATTTGATGTCGATTTACAGCGAATTCGTACCGAATTATTGCAAATGGGTGGGCTCGTCGAAGCCATGGTGCAAGACGGTATGCAGGCCTTGACTGAAGGCGATATCGGGTTGGTTGATCGTGTGCGCGAACACGAAAAAGAAGTCAATCGGCTTGAGGTTGATATCGATGAGCGTGTGACGCAAATTTTGGCGCGTCATCAACCTGCTGCAATTGATTTGCGTACGCTCTTGGCTGTGACCAAGATGTTGACCGATATGGAACGCTCGGGCGATGAGGCTGAAAAAATTGCCACCATGGCACGACGTATTCACGAAGATGATCGGTCATATATGCCGGATATTGAATTACGGCATATGGCCAATAGCGTGATCTTGATGATGCGTCAGGTCATGGATGCCTTTGCGCGTCAGGATGCCATTCTGGCGGCTGCAGTCGTGCGTAGCGACAAAGAGGTCGACAAAGAATGGAAAGCCACCTTGCGCAACTTAATTACTTACATGATCGAAGATCCGCGTACGATTTCTCGCTCGATTGATCTTTTATTTATGGCTCGCTCGATGGAGCGCATAGGCGATCATTGCAAAAACATGGCAGAACGCGTGATCTATATGGTTCATGGGGCTGACGTGCGTCATCTAGGTGTGAAGGCGGCTGAGCGTTTAGTGCGTGGTGAGCCTGAGCCTACACCTGAAGAAAAACAGCTTGCCAAGGCAGCTCGGCAAAGCGCAGCGGCCGCGCAGGCTGCCAGTGAGCAAGCCGGCGGTGGGACAGCAAGCTAGTTAGGGGCGGTCGAGCCCGAAACAACAACCGTTAGGCGAGCTGATCAGGTCTGGCAGGAAAGGCGGTTACGCCGAAGGTGGCACAAAACCCTGTGCTTCAATGTCGCCGCCTTCAAACAGAAACTTTTCCATTTGCTCTTTGAGATACTTACGCGCACGCGTATCGGCCAAGTTGAGTCGATTCTCATTGACGAGTCTGGTTTGAATGGCTTTCCATTCTTCCCAGGCTTCTTGCGAAATGCTTTGCCAAATACGTACGCCCATCTCGCCTGGATAGGGGGGGTATTCAAGCCCAGGGGCCTCTTTTTCGAGTTTGACACACTGTACGGTACGGCTCATAGCAACATCCTGCGCGGTAAAAGTGAAACTTGATTGTAGAAGGATTTACTGCGGACTCGCCCTCAAGACCCTAATGTTTACAGGCGTTTAATAAAAATTAGGCTATTGCGTGAACGATTGTAGTGAGCTTGCTTTTCTTTGGGCAGATCTGCGACACCGCCTTGTACGAACCCGCGTTTAATAAACCAATGCGAGGTGCGGGTCGTGAGAACAAATAGACGTTTTGCGCCATGCCCTCGGGCGCGTGACTCCATATGGCGCAGCAAGATCTCACCTTCGCCGGTACCTTGCCACTCGGGGTGCACAATCAGGCAGCCCATTTCGGCCATTTGATCGGTTGGAAAATCATTTAAAGTGGCGCAGCCGTAAATCACACCGTCGTGCTCAAGCACCGTAAAGTTTTCAACCTCTCGCTCAATGACGGCGCGTCCGCGCGGCAGTAGGGTACCGTCAAGCTCAAGCGGTTCAATGAGTTGAAGTAGCGCACCGACGTCGTCAATCGTGGCTGGGCGTAGGTCATCAAGGGTGTCTTCGACCACCATAGTGCCCACACCATCATGGGTAAAGATTTCAAGTAACACCACGCCATCCATCGAGAAAGGGATGAGATGGGCACGTGTCACGCCCCGTTTGACCGCGCGCGACGCGTACTGAAGATAAAACGCAGTGTCAGGGTCGATTGAGCCGTTCGCTAGCAAGGCATCAGCGTCTAGTCGCGCAAGCTCGGTATCTACAGTGCCGTCGGGCGAGATGACACCGGGTGTCTCAGTCAGGAAGATGAGTTTTTCAGCGCGTAAGGCGGTGGCCACGCTTGTGGCGAGCTCTTCCATGGATAGATTAAAGGCGTCGCCGGTAGGTGAGAACCCAAGTGGCGAGAGCAAGACGATTGAACCTCGTTCGATGGCGAAGCGCAGCGCCTCGACGTCGATTTTGCGCACCTGACCCGTGTGCTGGTAGTCGACTCCATCGATAATGCCGGTTGGACGCGCGGTGACAAAGTTGCCTGACAACACGCGAATCTGGGCGTGCGACATCGGCGTGTTGGGCAACCCTTGGCTGAATGCCGCTTCGATATCTAGGCGAATCTCGCCTGCAGCCTCTTTTGCACACTCGAGCGCGTTGGCGTCCATCGGTGCGCGACCCCGGTCAAATTGTTGCTCAAAGCCTTTTAAGCGTAGTTGCTCGTTGACCTGCGGACGTGAACCATGCACCAAGACCAGTTTGATTCCAAGCGCTGAGAGCAGCGAAAGATCTTGAACCAGCGTATTTAAAACATTCGCCTGAACGAGTTCTCCGCCAAACGCGACCACAAAGGTTTTGCCTCTGAATGCGTGTACGTAGGGGGCCACTTCTCGAAACCAGCGCACGAATTGAGCGGCGGCAAATTCAGGGGCTTCTTGGGCGGATAAGGTCTCTTGGTCGGCTGTGTCGGACATGGTGGGTTGTGTTGAAAACCTCTTGGCGCTGTGAAAGATGAAGATAAATTTTATAATGCGATCGTGTCCGGATCCGAAAATATGTCTCAATCAAAGCCTGATGCGGGGATAACGCCAAGAATAACCCCTGAAAGCGTTGTCATTTCCCCACGTCAGCCTCCTCAGATCGTTTATCCCGAAGATCTTCCGGTCAGTGCCCGGCGAGAAGAAATCGCGCGGGCGATCTCAGCGCATCAGGTTGTTATTGTCAGTGGCGAGACCGGCTCAGGCAAAACCACCCAACTTCCCAAGATATGTCTTGAGTTGGGGCGGGGCTTAAAGCAGATGATCGGTCACACGCAACCGCGTCGACTCGCCGCCAGCTCAGTGGCCCGTCGTATCGCTGATGAACTCAAGACGCCGTTGGGTGAATGGGTAGGCTACCAGGTCAGATTTCAAGATCGCAGCAGCGCCCAAACCGCGATCAAATTGATGACCGATGGAATCTTGCTTGCCGAGTCCCAAAGGGATCCTCTGCTGCGTCGTTACGACACCATCATCATTGATGAGGCGC